>CAIYIP010000306.1 GCA_903926285.1 uncultured Gammaproteobacteria bacterium | reverse complement strand
TGGACGCCAGATTCAATACCTTGAGGTAAAGCCGACCTGTTGGATTTTTGTCCCCAAACCGCAGTGCGCTGGTGAGTTTTCCTGCTCTGGTCAGTTCCCCAAGAGAACCCGTCTGCTGCTTCAAATTGGTTTCCAAGTCACCTTCCATGCTGAACCCAATGTCCATGCCCGCCTGTGCGATTCATCTGAGGCGGCCTTTTCCGGTGTCCCGCCCTCAGGCAACGCGGCGATGGCATCACCAAACTCCAGTGGGTGCTCGTGCATGCACCGTTTATTACTGAGGAATACGCCCGTAAACTGCAAGCACTTGATGGCGGCGTCGGTGTTGACTCTTATTGGTGGCAGGGTGGTGTACGAAGATCCAGCGGCGCTTTAACAAGCCGCGACGCCACCGCGTCGGCACACACAGACGCCAATCTCCTCCAGGTGAATCAGGATTAACCCTTGTATGACTGGACGCGGTTCGAATAATATTCGAACTTCAGTCGAATTAACTTCAAAGCTGGCTTTCTTCATGCACCCGGCGTCTCTATCCATCTATCAGGAGCAGGAAGATCTGATCCTGCAGTCCGCCGCCAAATGTATCGAGGCTTCCTCGCTGCTGGATTTCACGATGGCCGCGATTTCGAGCGAAGCCGGGCTGTCGATGGGCTCCATCTACAAACACATTCAAAGCAAGGAAGATGTGCTGGTAGCGCTGGGATACCGGTCGCACATTCATTTCGAAAAACTCGCACGCACGGTGCTCGCACTGCCGCTGCCGATCACCGCGCGCATAGTCGCAGTGCAACTGGTGGATGCGCAGCACAACTCGCCTTACAGCTTTGGTTCGCAATTGATCGCACTGCTGGGGAACGAAGCGATCTTGCGGCGCGCGTCACCCGGTTGGCTGGAAAAATATCTCACGCGCGACATCGCCGTGGAGAGACTGTTCCAGCACCAACTGCTAGAGGCCGCAAATTCGGGAGAACTGAATATCGAAGCTGCCAACCGCGAGTTGCTGGTTAATGAAATCACCACTGCCATCTGGTCGCTATGTGTTGGCCACACGCAAGTCACCCGGCAGCGCAACGTGCGAACTCTGGTGGCTGAAACGCTGCGCCTCGAAACCAACTCAACCATCGTGCGTGCCTTGCAACGCTTGATGAATACTTATCCATGGCGCGCGCCGTTGACCGATGAACTGTTGGAGCTCTCCAGCCGTATGTTGACTGAACACGGACTGCGTTAGCACCTAGCCCATTTATTTTCCGGAGAAAACTTGCAATGAATTTTATGAAATGGCTCATCACCATAGTTGGTTGTCTCTTGGTGTTTGCTGCACTCGCCACATGGAAGGTGATGGATATCCGTGCCTCCATCGCCATGGCAGAAGCCTATCCGGAGCAGTCCGAAACAGTTGAGCCAGCCAGGGTAACTACCGCAGACTTCACGCCAACCATAAGCGTAATTGGTGAAATCCTCGCCCCCCAGCGCCTGGACCTGCGCAACGAAATCGCCGGCGAGATTACCGCGGTGAATTTCACGTCGGGAGACCCGGTGAAAGCCGGCCAATTGCTGGTCCAGTTGGATACGGCAGTAGAACAAGCCAACCTCGAAGCGGCGCAAGCCCGCGCTGAACTCGCCCGCCTCGTCCACGACAGAAACCTGAAATTGTTTGAAGCCCGCGTAATCAACGAAGACATGCTCGACAGAACCCAGGCTGAACTGACAGCGACGCAAGCCGAAATCAGCGTGCTCGAACGTACCATCGAGAAGAAGACACTGCGTTCTCCCTTTGCCGGCAGAGCCGGCTTGCACAACTTTGAAGTGGGTCAGTACCTGGAAGGAAATACGCTCATTACCAGCCTGATTGGCGCAACCGCCAACATGTGGGTTGATTTCCAGATGCCGCAGTTTTATCCGCAGCTGCCCGTGGGTACCCAGATCAGTATTACCGCCATCAGTAACAACAGCACTGCCACGAAAGCGACTGCAACCGTCATTGCCGAGAATACCGTGCTCAATGCAAACAATCGCAGTCGTGGCTATCGCGCCAGCGTCACCAATGACATCCAGCAGTACGCGCCCTCCACGGTTGTGCAACTCGAAGTTCCGATCGGTACACCAGAGCGTTTGTTACAAGTGCCCGCGCTTGCGATACAAAACGATCCACTCGGTCAGTACGTGTTTACGCTCAGCGAAGATGCTGCTAACGGTGGCTTTCGCGCCGCGCGCCAACAAGTACGCGTGCGGCTTATTGAAACGGAGCGCGCACTGCTCGAAACCGGCACGGGACTGACCGAAGGTACCAGCATTGCGGCCGCTGGCGCATTCAAACTGTATGAAGGCATCCTTGTGTTCACACGTGAACGCAACAAGCCCGTAGCCGAGGAACAAGCCGGCTCCAATAGCGCAATTGTGGAAGGTCAGTAATGGATATCTTCGTCAAACGCCCGACACTGGCGCTGGTGGTGTCTCTGGTAATCCTGCTGGCGGGAATTTTCGCTGCGCAAAAAATACCTGTGTTGCAATTTCCGCAAATCGAAAGCACTTCGCTGCAAATCACTACCGCCTACTTCGGTGCGTCGGCCGAAGTTGTGCAGGGTTTCATCACCGAGACGATAGAAGAAGTCGCGATGACAATTCCCGGTGTGGACTACGTCGACAGCACGACCACTGCAGGTATCAGTCGGGTAACTGTGTGGCTGGAGCTTGATGCAGACAGCACACGTGCACTTGCAGAGTTAACAACACGCCTTGCGCAGATCAGCTACGAATTGCCGGAAGGTGCAGAAGATCCGGCCGTGGAAGTGGTACGCGCCGACCGCTCGTCAGCCCTGTTTTATCTGGATGTAAAGGGCGACAACTGGTCACGCACCGAACTGACGGATTACATGGAGAGGCAGGTCACCCCTCTCCTTGCCGGCATCGAAGGTGTGCAACGTGTTGGTCTCGAAGGCGGTCGCGCCCCTGCAATGCGTGTGTGGATCGACCCGGCAAAAATCGCGGCTCTGAATATTGGCGCCGATGAAGTGATGGCCGCGATCCGCGCCAATAACGTTATCGCAACAGTAGGCAAAACCGAAAACGCTGCGCAGCAATTTAACCTGCTCAGCAACGCCACACTGCAAACCGCCGATGATTTTCGCCGCCTTGTGCTTGTCGAGCGTGAAGATGCCGTCATTCGTCTGGGCGACGTCGCACGCGTTGAAGTCGGCGAAACCCGTGGTGATTCCAATGCGCGCTACGACAACGACACAACACTCTATCTGTCGATATGGCCGATGCCAGGTGCGAATGAAATCGAAATCGGCGATGCCGTATATGAAAAGCTGGATCAGATCAACGCCACACTGCCAGTGGGTTTGCAGATCAGAATCGCGGAAGACGGCACCACATATATGCGTGATTCGCTGCGCGAAATTTTCACCACGCTGTTCGAAACCATTCTACTGGTCAGCGTTGTTGTTCTCGTGCTGATGGGATCGTTCCGCACTTCGCTTGTGCCTCTGGTGGCAATTCCCATCTCGATTCTTGGCAGCATCGCTGTGATCCAGCTACTGGGATTCTCTCTGAATCTTTTAACAGTACTCGCTGTAGTATTGTCAGTAGGCCTCGTCGTTGATGATGCAATTGTTGTCGTTGAAAACGTTTCACGCCATATACACGAGGGCCGCACACGTCTCGAGGCCGCACTACTGAGCTCGCGTGAACTTTTCTCGCCCATCATCGCAATGACCTTCACACTGGGCGCGGTTTATACACCAATCGGATTTGTTTCCGGCTTTACAGGCAGTCTGTTCAAGGAATTCGCACTCACACTTGCCGTTGCCGTGATTATTTCCGGCATAGTGGCGATTACCTTGTCACCGATCATGAGTGCATGGGTGTGCGCCGAGCATGGCCGCGAGAGTAGGATGACACAACGCGTGAATGTGTGGTTCGACAGGCTCAAATCCTACTATGAACGCGCATTATTACGCACCTTCGGCTGGCGCAACCAGATTCTGTTCGTTGCCTTCTTCATTTCGTTCCTGATGGTGCCTTTCTACATGTTTTCGGCCACCGAACTGGCACCGGTCGAGGACCAGAGCGGCATTTTCCTGATCATCGAAGCACCACCCGAAGCCTCGCTGGAGTACACCGACGACTACATGCACGATGTGATAAATCAGGTGCAGGCAAATGTGCCGGGCCTGGATATGATCTGGCAAGTCATCAGTCCAATCGGTGGCTTCGGCGGCATCGAACTAGTCCCCTTCCATGACCGGGAACAATCGGTCGAGGAAATGTTGCCTGCGGTTACAGCGCAACTGCGCAGCATCACAGGCTTGCGCGTGTTTCCTGCACTGTCGGCCAGCTTGCCCAGCGCGGGCCAGTCGGACGTGGAGATGGTGGTGTTGTCGACCGACAGCTACGAAAACATGGCCGCCTACGCGCAGCAACTAGTACAGGCAGCGCAGCAGAGTGGCCAGTACCTGTACGCCAATGCAGACCTCACTCTCAACCTGTCGCAATACCGCATGGAGTTTAATCACGAGCGCATCGCCGACCTCGGCATGGATATCAATTCCGTCAGCGCACAGCTCGCAACGCTGCTCGCGGAAATGGATGCCAACCGCTTCAACTCAAATGGCAAGGCTTACCGCGTGATTCCACTCGTGGAAACCGCTGCTCGCGGCACACCCGATGCGCTGCTCGATCTGTCGATTCGTACGCCTGAAGGTGGTTTGATTCCGCTTCGCTCGCTCGTTGAACTGCAACCACTGACTAGTCCCAGCGCGCTGAGCACCTTTAATCAGCAACGTGCGTTTCGTATCACTGGCGCGGTTATACCCGGCACGACCAGTGGACAGGCGCTGACGACACTGGAAAATGCGGCGACCGCAATATTGCCGGCTGGCTATAGCCTCGACCATGCCGGCGTGTCCCGGCAATTGCGCCAGGAGGGTAATACGATGATTTCGGTGCTGATGATTTCGGTGATTGTTGTGTATCTGGCTTTAGTGGTTCAGTTCAACAGCTTCCGTCTGCCCCTTGTTGTGCTTCTGGGTTCAGTACCACTCGCATTGTCAGGCGCGATGCTGTTCAGCTTCCTGAACCTGACCACCATAAATCTATACGCGCAAATCGGTTTCGTGACACTTGTTGGGCTTGTCGCCAAAAACGCGATATTGATCACTGAGTTTGCACACAAGGAACAGTTGCGTGGCCTCGCTAAAGCAGATGCGGTCAGATCTGCTGCATCATTGCGACTCAGGGCAGTATTAATGACTACTGCTGCGACTGTACTGGGTCATTTCCCACTCGTGCTGGTATCGGGCGCGGGCGCCGAGGCCCGTAACAGCATCGGCATCATCCTCGTGGCAGGCATGGCCATCGGAACTTTGTTTACGCTTTTCATACTGCCATCAGTTTATCTGTGGCTGGCGAAGGACACAGTGGACCTCGCCAGCGTTACCCCTCAAGATTCAAATAGAGCCGACGCGGGCCCTTTATCTTACCTCGGTGCGGGCCTGCCTCAACGGTAGCACCTGTTTCTGTCATCATCGTCGCGACGGTTACGATCATCGTTGCCATCACGACGGTCACGGTCATCGTCCCGACCATTGTCCCAACGGCCATCGCGGCAATTACGATCGTTGTAGCGGTCGCCGTTGCGGTCATCAGCACTGGCGAAGCCACTCGCCGTGACCAAGCAGAACAGTAAAAGTAATTTGGTTGGCAGAATTTTCATATTCACCTCACGTTTGTTGAGGAAAACTGAAGCAGCTCATCAACAAGCTGAAGGCAGCCAATGCTGACTGACAAGCTCAGCCGCATTGATCGTGTGGCGATGCGTGCATTGGCTGGATTTTTGTCTGATATTTTCTGCTATTAGAGCACCCGGTACACATCGATAATAACTATGCCGGGCTTTTCAGGCCGAACACCAATCGCGCTCACGAATACTGTGTTGTTCAGCCATCCGTATTTGCCGGTTGGCGCTGTGAATTGTGGTGCGGTGCGGAAATAAAGCGAGTCATTGCCGCGTATGCCGGGTGGGACGATATAACCTTCGTTGATGACATTGATCAACATGCCATCATCGGTGCGAATCATATAAACCGCTCTGAGCAAGGTACTGCCGTCGCTGCGGGTGACCTGGTAATCGGCACCACCCGGGACCACTTCCCCGTTGAGCTCTGCCCCGCGGACCGTGCCGCCCGTGATTGGTATCGAGCGGCGTTCGCCGTCGATGCTGGTTCCCATCGTCAGTACATCCGCAATTGCTGCTTCAATAGTGAAGACGTATTCGGTTGCAAGTGTTGGTGCTGGCACGTTCTGAGCGCTAGTGATGCCGCACAACACGAGGGTTAATAAACCAACCAGAGATCGCAGCATCATGTTACTCCCGGCACGCGAAATTGACCGCGTCGTTCACGTCGCCACTCCCTGTGTAGTGCGTGTGCTGCGGATACGGACACAGCGGGCGGCTGACGCCCGGCATGCTGTTGCCGGTCGCCACGACGCTATCGGGCGCGACGCCGTTTTCCACCCAGTTCACGAGTGGTTCAAGCATGTCGAACGAATCGACAGTTTGCAGCCCACCGCCGCAGTGCCCCATGCCTGGCACGAGGAAAACCCGGCTCCATTGATCAACCGTCTGCAGCCCGCCATTGGCCGCAGCCATGTTCTGGTAATACTCAACCGTATCCATCGCCGAGAACCAGGGGTCGCTGACGCCATGGTAGAAAATATGCTTGCTGCCGCGAGTGGCGAAGCTCGATAAGCGCAACCCGGTGCTGTTGCCGAGCGCCGCATCGGTCGCGGTGACTTCAATGAATTCAGCATCGACATCCTGAGACATCATGCCTTCTACACGCGGACCCTCAGGCGGAGTTGAACCGCCCGCAAGCATGCCACCCTGACGACTGCCACTGTCGTCGATACCCGTATCGAGCAGGAAGCGCGGATAAACTTGTACACCGCGTGAGTCAACCGGTCCTGCGATCGCCTGCACCAGTGCTTCCGCTTTCTCAGGCACAAGGCAGTTAGTTGTCTGGCCGGACGGGCACGCCAGCGTCATGGGATCGAAGTTGCAATGCGCGACATCGAAAATGAGTCCGTCAGCAGCGCCATCAAGCGCATCGCAGGCCTGTACGAGTCCCCCCACGATAAGCTCCTGCTCGTCTTTCGTATACGTTCCGCCCGGCAGCGGCAAGCCGTTCGCGCCCTTTGCTGCGGCCTGGTTCCAGTGCACGTTCATCCAGCGCAACGCGAGATTGGAGTGCCCAGTACGGATCGCGGGCGCGCCTGACACAATACCGTCATAAAGATACGGATAGCGTTGAGCCATGATCATGCCTTCGCGCCCCCCCGTGGAACAGCCAACAAAATACGACTTGTTGATGGCGCTACTGTAATAAGCTTCGACCAGAGGCTTGGCCACCTGCGTCACGCGCATGTTGCCAAGGAAGAGAAAATTCAGCGCTGCTTCCTGGTCGGCCATGAAACTGGCGTCGAACCCAGCGCCCTGATGGCCACTGTCAGTACTGACAACCGCAAAACCTCGCGACAACGCGTTGCGGCCACCCACTGCCTGGGAGCCAAGCGGCTCAGCCAGATTACCGTTCAGGCCTCCCCCACCCTGGAACAGGAAACGGCCGTTCCAGTTGTCGGGAAGATTGATTGCAAAACGCAGTGCGTAGGATTTTCCATCCACACCTGCGCGGCGATCAATTTCGCCCTCGACATGACAATGAGGCGCCAGCATAACGCCAGCTCCTGACGGTCCGCCTTGGGTCTGCCGATTTGTGTGGTGCGCAGCGGAAGTGATCTCAAGGTGGATGCCCTGCTGTGCGTAACCACTCAGCGCAGCGCAGGACGCAGCTGACTGGGCAAACGCGGAACAATTGTAAGCAATGGCTAATACACACGTAACGAGTGCGAGGTGATGGCGCGACATGGGATTACTCCTCTTTTTGTGGTTGACACAGTATTGACTGAGCGACTGATCAGGTCAATCTGCGATGAGCTCGACAACAATGCCATCCGGATCGCGGAAGCGCAGCACACCCGTTTCTTCTGCGTCGAGCACAGTGGCACCGAGCGCGGCGATGCCGGCTGTGACTGCAGCACGATCAAAGGCTTCAACACGAATGCCAAAATGCGCGATGCGAGGCTGCGCGGCGCCATAGGTGTAGTGCGTTTCCTCGAGCAACAAGCGCGAACCGTTGGCGAAGACGAACACGGCCCGGCCCGAAGCATCGATTTGCGTTTCGTTACCGTAGAGAATGCGGTAATACACAAGCGCGCGTTCCAGGTCGGAAACCTGCAACAGCACATTGTCGACTCGCAGTGGCGTGACCAGGCCCTGCCCGCTCGGCACGAGATCGGAAGGAACAGCTGCCGTTACTACCGTATCGGGCGCTGGCAAAAACTGGATTTCGATTCCGTCGGGATCAGCGAAGATGCCACCCACACCAGTGGAGCCAGGAAATTCACCGAGACCTACCTTGCTGAAGGAGTCCGCCATCGCCGCAAAAATCGCCATGCTGTCGCGCCGCCACTCAACAACCGAGGTGCAGAAGTGGCCGATATACGTGCCACGTCCGCGTGCATCACCAATCGCGAGGTAACCTACCGCACGATTCTCGGGCAGCGATCCCAGCAGGACGAAATAACGCGAGCCGCCCTGAAATGGTTGTGCATGCAGCGTGGTTTTGAATACACCCATGTAGAAACGTGCGGTGGCTGCAACGTCAGGCACGATCACATCGAGATGGTCAAGACCGGGTGTGTTCAATGGCAGCAGTGCATCCTGCGCAAATGTGAATCCCGGCAAACCGAGTGCCGCGAGTGTGCCAAGAAAAGTACGCCGCCGCAGTTGCAAACAGTCAGACTCAAACAACTTTTCGGAAAATTTATTTTGTGGTGCGCTGTCCTGCTTCACTACACTGTTTGACTTACTCTTCACCGCGTTACTCCTTTGACTGATTCACTGCGGTTGACACCGCGCTTCACTGCACTTCTTATTGCCCGCATTATTGCCCGCATCATTGCCCGCCGCTTGCACCTGCGAGCGCAGCACGTTCCGCCATCAAGGTTTCGATCAGCGCCACTGTTTCCGGACGGTCCACCGGTGGATGTGTGGCGAGGAAAACGCCATGCGCCCAGGTCACTGGTGTGCGGCCTTCCTTGTCGGCCACATCGAGTTTTGCACCTTGCGCGGCAAGCCAGTGGATAATATCGTCCGAGCCACGATTTGCCGCTCCGTGTACTGCAGTCAGGCCCATCGAGTTTATGGCGTTAACATCATTGCCGAGCGAATGCGCTAATTTTACCGCTTCGAGCAGCGATTCCTGACCTTCGTCAAAGGTCTGGTTGAAAACCCAATTGATGCCAGCTGCTGCCATGAGCGGTGTCGTGCCTGCGTCCGTAGCAATGTTCGGATCGGCGCCGTGGTCAAGCAAGAGGTGCATGGCTGTTACATCACCGGCGAGTGCTGCGCGCAAGAACGGTGTCTGCCCCGTGAAATCGACCCACGACAAATCGCCGAGGCGTGTGACGAAGCGATGCTCCGGCTGCTGTTCTTTGGTACGCGCATTCGGATCTGCTCCCTTCTCGAGCAAGGTGCGCATGAGGTCGAGTGCTGCAACACGATCAATACCATTGTTCTTGTCGGCGCCATTGACGTCGAGATTGCGCAGAACAAGTGCGGCCCACAAGGGTGTTTCGCCGTACCAGTCACCTGCGTTGACGTTTGCGCCGCGCTCTAGCAAATAATGCGCAACAGCAATGTGTTGTGCTTCAGGACGATCAAGAGTCTCCACTGTTGCGTTCAGGACCGAGTTTAGTAGCGGTGTAACGCCATTGCCATCTGCCTGCTCGATATCGGCGCCAGCCTCGATCAGCAACCGCGTCAATTCGAGATGACCTGCGCGTGTCGCGTACAACAGTGGCGTCTTGGCGCCGCCGATTGGCGCGCGCTCACCGCGTTCGGGCCACCCACCGCGTACGATGCCAACACCCTTGGAACCAGCGTTTGCACCCGGCAGCCGGAACTCCGGAACTGCACCTGGTTTTGACTGTGAATTCACATCGACATTTTTGGAGAGCAGCAGTTGCACAACATCCGCTGCGCCAGCGCGCACAGCAACCATTAATGGTGTCTGGTCAAAATTCGGCTCACGCGCATCGGGCTCTGCACCATGGTCGAGCAATGCACTTACGATTTCAACCGAACCACTGCGCGCTGCGAGGATCAGCGGACTTTCACCGGTACGGTCAGGCTGCAGTGGATCGGCGCCGCGCTCTAACAGCAGGCTCACCATGTCTGCATCCTTGTTCTCGATTGCAAGGTG
>CAIYIP010000305.1 GCA_903926285.1 uncultured Gammaproteobacteria bacterium | reverse complement strand
GAACTCACGATTCCACCCGGCGCCAATCATCGACTAGTATTCTTCCTAAACGGCTACCAGGAAGCCAATCGTCAGATCAGCACAAGTGCTGCCGAAGAAAGTTCTGTTTCAGTGACACTCGAGCCAATCCTCAGTTCAGTACTGATTTCCGCAACACCGGCCGATGCCGAGCTGTTTATCAACGGCACTTCAAGAGGCAACGCCAACCAAAACATTGAGCTACTTGCTGCGAGCCAGACGATTGAAGTGCGCCGGGAAGGTTATGTGCCCTACACCACTACTTTTATTTCGCGCCCTGGCTTTGAACAAAAACTTGCCGTAGAACTCAAAACTGTCGAACAACAAAGACAGGAATCCATCAAGTCGGAAATTGCGACCGCTACTGGCCAGAAACTCAAACTCGTGAAACCCGGTAACTTTGTCATGGGTGCATCGCGCCGCGAAGCCGGACGCCAGGCCAATGAAGTAATCCACAATGTGTCGCTCACCAGGGATTTTTATCTGTCGCTTGCTGAAGTGACCAACGCCGACTTTGCGCAATTTGATCCTGAACATTCCTCAGGCGTGGTGGAAGGACGCACTTTGAGCAATGCCGCCCAGCCAGTTGTGCGCATCAGCTGGGAACAGGCAGCGCGTTACACCAACTGGCTTAGCGAGAAAGAAGGACTGCAACCGTTTTATATCGTGGATGGCGACAACATCACCGGCATCAATGCTGAAAGCACCGGCTATCGTTTACCTACTGAAGCGGAATGGGATTGGGCCGCGCGCGTCGATGGCGAGCCGTCAAATTTGCTGAAGTTTCCGTGGGGCGCCGAATTACCGCCGCCGGAAAACCACGGCAACTACGCTGATATTTCCGCCGCCAATTTTCTGGGCCGCATCCTCGTCAACTACAACGATGGTTTTATGGGCTCGGCGCCAGTCGGGAGCTTCGCCCCCAATGCAAATGGTTTCTTCGACATAGGTGGCAACGCTGCGGAATGGGTCCATGATTACTACGGCACGGGTGCAGCAGGCGGCAGCAGCGTGGAGATTGATCCTGTGGGTCCTGACCGCGGCACGTACCATGTTATCCGCGGCTCAAGCTGGGCACATGGCACCGTGACTGAACTGCGTCTTTCGTTCCGCGACTACAACAATACTCCGCGAGATGATGTCGGTTTCAGGGTGGCGCGTTATGCAGGCGAATAATATGCGCATGATCGCCGCAATTTTTTTCGGCATACTGGCAAGCAATTCACCCGTGCTGTACGCGGCCGACGCGACACCAGCGGTACCTGACCCCGACATAAGCGAAGACCAGACAGCTGAGGAAATGCTTGCTGCTGAAGCGGCACTCGAAGCCCAACAAGCCGAGACATCTGCAGACCCTGCAATCAGCGCAGAAAATCCTGGTGACAACGGCGCACCCGTAACTGCTACCAGCGCTTCCGGCCCGGCAGATGAAGATTTTGTACCGACCATACAGATTTCCGAAGATTTATCCGTTTCCTTTCCGGTAGATATTTAACTATGAAGCAACAAGCCCTGATGTCCGATTTTGTTTACCAGGTTTTCTCGCTGGTAATAGCCTTGATCATTGTGCATGCGTATTACGTCGCAGTAGTACGGCCCAATTCGGAGGCCATCATGACGGAGTGGGCCGTCATGCAGGAGCAGGATAGCGAGTATGTGCAGGAACCGTCTTTTTACGTGATCGTGAAAGACTACGAGCAGGAGTCGGAAATTATCATCATGTTCTGGGCGCTGGCGATCATCGGCCTGAAACTCAAACGCAATATCACCGAAAGCAACCTGCTCGAGCGCCGGCTGCTTAATCTTTCGGATGGCATGAGCATCCTGCCTCAGGATGCGCGCGACCACGCACGCGCACTGCAGGCGCTGTCGCCGCAGGAACGTAATTTCCTGTTGCCGCGCGCATTACTTGCTGGGCTGCATCGCTTTGCCGCGACGCGCAATATCCAGGACGTGTCCAGCACGATCAAGGATGTCTGCGCAACGGAAGCTGATCGTCTTGAAAGTGAACTTTCCATAGTTCGTTACGTAGCGTGGGCCATACCAGCGATCGGATTTATCGGTACTGTGCGCGGTATTGGCCAGGCTCTTGCGCAAGCACACAAAGCGGTTTCCGGCGACATAATGGGAGTGACAGCGAATCTCGGCGTTGCGTTTAATTCGACCTTCGTTGCGCTCGTCGCCAGCATGCTCGTGATGTTCTTGCTGTATCAGTTGCAATTGATGCAGGACCGGCTTGTGCTCGATACTCAAACCTATTGTGACAATTACTTGATCAGCCATATGCAAATGCAAGAGCGTAATGATTCGTGATACCGCATCTGATCGAATTACAGGACTACAATGTCAGTGTGCGCTCCGCTGAAGAGGTGCTGGCCCGCAGTCCGGGCTTTGCCAATATTGCAGGTAAAACACCCGTATTTGGCGAAAGCGCGCGCTTGGTAGCACGGCTACATCCGCGCCAGAATTTTAATCAGTTCTGGGCCCAGCTCAGTCTTGATCCACTTCCGGAAAAAACTGCGCATTTCCGTCACAGCGCCGATCTTGCCTACAGTCACCTCAGCGCACTGACCAAACCACTGAGTTTTGCCAATGGTGTAGTGATCGCGGCGCCAAGCAATTACACCCGCAACCAACTCGCGGTGCTGCTGGGCGTGGTAAAACAGTGCTCCTTTGATACGGTTGGACTCGTGGATCTTGCACTGCTGCACGCTGCAGCCAGCCAGGCGGACGAATGCATCATCATTGACCTGCAATTGCATCAGGCAGTACTGAGCAGCTTCCGTAAAGTGGATGGTTATCTGCTCAAGGAAAAAGTTGTGCAAGTACCTTTTGCGGGATTGCTGGCCGTGCAGGATGCGTGGACAGGAATGATTGCGG
>CAIYIP010000304.1 GCA_903926285.1 uncultured Gammaproteobacteria bacterium | reverse complement strand
TTCGGGGCTGTAGTACTAATCTTTCTATTGCTCGACCACACGCCCACTACCCAGGGAGGAAATTCTACACCCGGGGCTGCAGCAGAAGTGAGCCTGCTGAGCGAAGAAATCCAGGAGGGCCAGGCCGACCTCGTCAAAGTCCACAACACCATCTCCGAGGTTGATCTGCAGATGGTGCAGGCCCAGGGCCTGGCTAGTTCAGTTCAGGAAGAAATCAATAACTTCATGGAAGAACTCGCACGTATGGAGAACTCAACGGTGGCCGAGGAAGAAACAGTGGCCAAGTTGAAGGCCGACATCGATTCGCTTGAGGAACAACTGAAGCAGCTCCGCGCTGCCGAGGAAGAAAAGCTGACTGGCAACAATATTCGCGAGTACATCGGTGAAGGCAACCGCCAATACCTGACCGGCATGATTCTGGGTGGCAACCGCATTCTCATTCTCATCGATGTGTCAGGCAGCATGCTCGACAACACCATAGTTAATATCATCCGGCGCCGGAACATGCCTGAAGCTGAGCGTCTCACTTCCAAAAAATGGGTTCAAGTGCGCCGCACGGTTGACTGGCTCACGACGCAGTTGCCCGTCCCAAGCCAATACCAGATTTACGTTTTTAATAACGAAACCCGCGCGCTGCTGCCCGGCACCGAAGGCCAGTGGCTGGAAGTGGCTGACGAACCGCAATTAACCAGCGCAATTGAAAACCTCAATGAAACGATACCTGCCGAAGGCACCAATCTTGAGAAGCTTTTTGTCTCCATCAAGCAAATGGAGCCCCGGCCGGACAACATTTACCTGATCACCGATGGCCTGCCAACACTTGGCAGCAGAGGCGGCAATCAAGGCACAATTTCGGGCCGCGATCGCGAAGAATTGTTTGAACGCGCACTCCGGGAATTGCCTGAGGGAATACCGGTCAACGTCATAATGGCCCCGCTCGAAGGCGATCCGATGGCTCCGTCGCTTTACTGGCAACTTGCAGTGCAAACGGGCGGCTCATTTCTGAGTCCGTCAGCAGATTGGCCTTAGCAATAGAACGAAAGTAACAGCAGGATCAACATGGCAAAGCGGGAAACAGAATCTTTCAGCATGTCCTACCTGGATGTGATGTGCTGTGGCTTTGGCGCCATTATCCTGCTGCTAATGATCACTAAAACCACCGTCGATCAATCAAGGGAAGTCGCGCCGACGGTAAGCTCAGGCAGTATCCTCGAACTCCAGAAGCAGTTGTTTGATATTCGCGGCGAAACCAATATCTATAACCGTGAGCTGAATGCCAAGCATGAACAGCTGTCTGATTTTGAAGAACGTGTTGCGCGTCTGCGCCTTGAGTTATCCGAGCTTAACAACCGCTTCAAAACCACCAGCGAGAACTCTACGGAATACGAAGAGATGCAAGGCGAACTTGCCTTGGCACGCCAATCGCTGACTGCAGAAATGCGGCGGCTTCAGTCCCAACAAGCCACTCAGATTGATACCGAGTCCATTGGCGGCATTCCTGTGGATAGCGAATACGTCATTTTTATCATCGATACCTCCGGCAGTATGTTCAATTACAGCTGGGACAAGATGATGGAAGTGGTCGCTGATACCTTGAAAATCTATCCCGAAGTGAAAGGCATCCAGGTCATGAGCGACCAGGGTGATTACATGTTCTCCACCTTCCGTGGCCAGTGGATTCCCGATACCCCCGCCCGCCGCACTGCAATCATGCAGCGCCTGCGCACCTGGAACCCGTTCAGCACATCCAGCCCAACGAAGGGGATCCTCACGGCAATCCAGACCTTTTACGATCCCGGAAAAAAAATTAGTTTGTATGTGCTGGGTGATGAATTTACTGGTGACTCTATTGCCCAGGTTGTCGACACTGTCGACAGAATTAATGTGGCAGATGATACGGGTGAGCGTTTGGTACGTATCCATGGGATTGGGTTTCCGGTAATGTTTTCCCAGCCGCGCCGTTATCAAACTACCGGCATACGCTTTGCGACCCTTATGCGTGAACTGGCGCGCAAGAACGGTGGAACGTTTGTCGGTCTGAATGATTTTTATTAATGAGTAGCGCTTGATGCAAAGGAAAAGGGGGGTAATATAGGTTCCCCTGCAGGGAATTTGCCAAGCGCACAAAATGTTAGCCCAATGTGAAGCGTACTAATTGTAAGGCGTAATAATCGTAAGTCGTAATAATCGTAAAGAGTGCTAATGTGGTGGCGCCAGGGTAAACGGCGCTGATGTGGGATCTCTTATGACCAAGTCAATGCAACAGCATAGTTCACTGTCTACCAAACTTGGTCTGACCCTGCTTTTTTGCCTCTTGGGCGCATGTACAGCAAGTACGATCACTATTTCCGGCAGTTTTCCTTCCCCTCTCGTTCGCAAGCTTCCGCTGACTGTTGGTGTTTATTATCCCGACGAGCTCAAGAATTATTCTTTTATCGAATTTGACGACAATACGGGCAAAGACCAGTACATCATCCAGAGTGGTACTTCCCAGGTTGAGTTGTTCAATACCTTGCTGCCCGCTTTGTTTCAGAATGTAGTGATGCTCGACAGCCTGGATAACGTCCAGAGCAACACGAGTCTTGACGCAGTGTTTGTGCCGGCCATTGAAGAGTTTCAGCTTGGACTGCCCGCCAAAACACGTCTCAACGTTTATGAGATATGGGTGAAATACAATATGCGGCTTTCGAATGCCAACGGCGAATATATTGCTGACTGGGTCATGACTGCCTACGGCAAGGCGCCCGAAGAAACCTTCCAGTCGGTTGACTCGGGAGTCCAGGATGCAGCGACTGTGGCCATGCGCGACCTTGCTGCCAGTTTTACCATCGGCTTTTCGGGTATTCCCGAAGTAAACGAATGGCTTAAAGACAACGACTATATAACTGAATGACCACCTAACTAAGCGCCAACGGGCAAAGCGGCCATGAACATCAAAAACACTAAAAATTTTTACGGCCTGTTACTTTCCTTGATAGCTCTGTCACTTACCGCTTGCACGACTACGGAAATCGACGAATTCCGTCAGGGCGCCACCCATATCTCCTCTGAGGAAAGAATCGTCATCCTCGGGCGCCGCCAAAACAACAATTACGAAACCGAAGGTAGCTTCGTGCAATGTGTGGCCAATACAGTTTCATCGGGCCAGGACGGCATAGAAGTTATGGCGGAACAGGAATTTCTGGATGCCATGTTTCCCTTTTTTGAGCCCCGTACTGCACCTATGCGCACTTCCCACTTGCAAGAGCTGATGACATTGGAAGTGGCGGCACAGAAAATCGAAGAATTTGGTATCGAATATATCATCTGGCTAGATGGCTTTACCGAGCGTAGTGAGGGAGGAGGCTCGATGTCCTGCGTCATCGGTCCTGGCGGCGGCGGTTGTTTCGGTTTTGGTACATGGACGGACGACTCTAATTTTGAAGCTGAAGTATGGGATCTTGATACTCTCGAATCAGTCGGCTCCATCAGCACCGATTCCAATGGCCAGTCATATATGCCGGCGATAGTAATTCCTATACCACTGATCGCACGTGTAGAAGCCAACGCGTGTAACGGTTTGGGTAATCAGCTCAAGCAATTTATCAAAGGCAGCTAGTGGGTAACAAAAGGGTCCTTCCCCCTTATTAACGGAATGATTTACTTCAGTTTCCATTCAGAAAGTCAGGAGTAGACTGGGGCTTATGAAAAATCCAATTATCACTAAATTATCTATCTCTATGTCGCTACGTCATCTCCCAACCTTGCTGCTTCTTACTACCTTGTCGGCCTGCGCTGTAAACCCAACTGGCGGCGCCAACTTTGTCCTCATGAGCGAAAATGGCGAGATCAAAACCGGCAAGGAAGAACATGCGAAAATTCTCGAAAGCCAGCCAGTTTACAAAGACGCAGAGTTGCAGGCATATGTAGATAAAGTCGGGAAAAAGCTTGCCGCTATTTCTCATCGTCCCGATCTTGAGTATGTGTTCACGATAATCGACAGCTCCGATATCAATGCCTTTGCGTTGCCCGGTGGTTATGTCTACATCAACCGCGGCCTTCTGGCCTATCTGACTAGTGAAGCACAACTTGCGGCTGTGCTCGGACATGAGATTGGTCACATCACAGCACGACATGCAGTGCGCCAGCAGGCAGCTGGCAAGACAGCCAACATTCTTTCCACCGCAGTAGTGTTTGCTACCGGTGTATCGAGCCTCGGGGAAACTGCCAGCCTGTTTGGCGGCGCACTTGTTAGTGGCTATGGCAGAGACATGGAACTTGAAGCTGATGGTCTGGGTGCTGAATATCTCACCAAGGCTGGTTATGATTCCAATGCAATGGTTGAAGTAATCAGTGTCTTGAAAAACCACGAAGACTTTACCAAAAAGACTTCTACACGCGGGGCCGCCTATCATGGCCTGTTTGCTTCTCACCCGCGCAGTGATACCCGTTTACAGCAGGCGGTCAGCAAGGCGGGCGAAGAAGGACAGCAGCCCAACCTGACACCGGTTGATCCTGCTGAATTCAGGACCTCGACAACTGATATGACGGTGGGACCATCACTGCAAAATCTTGCAGGAAGCGAGGCGCGCAATCGCTATTATCAAAACCTTCTCAACTACACCATGGTATTTCCTGATGCATGGAGCTTCAGCGAAACACCAACCACTGTGACTGCAAATGCTGCAGAAAATCAGGGATCGTTGAAAGTAGAAGTCCAGTTATTGCAGGAAGCCAAAGAGCCGCGGCTTTTCTTGCGTGAAAATCTAAAGATTCCCGACCTGCAGCAATCCGAATCGTTGTCGCAGTTTGGCCTGGCGGGTTACACAGGCATTCGCCCTGATAATGACGAAAGAATCGCGGTTGTGTATTACGGCCGCCGCGCATTTGTGTTTACTGGTGCTGCCAGTACAGATCCACTTCGCACAGCCATTCTCGACAGCATCAAATCGTTCCGTCCAATTGCACGTAACGAGGGAGTGTTTGCTGATCCTGTAAAAATAGCCTGGATTCAAGCTGATGGCCATACCACCTATGCTGATCTTGCCAAAGTCAGCCGCCTTCCGGAGTTTCCTGAAGAAAACTTGCGCTTGATGAACGGGGATTATCCGACTGGCGAGCCCCAGGCAGGTGAGTGGATTAAAATTGCAAACTGACAAGAACCGACGGTGGCATCTGAATCAATTTACAGGGCAGACCCAATCAAGGTTCTGTTCTGAACAAATGGTATAAAAAGTCATAGTCCGGCATATGCGTGAGGCCTTCGGTAGGCAATTCAAGCTTGAAGATCTCGTGGCAACCTTCGCAACTATCCAACACGGCATCACCAGCACTTGCCAGCTTTGCCTTATCCTTGCTTGTTGCTGCGCCAAGTGCGAGCATCGCGCCGTCGCTCATCTTTTTTGACAGCTCTGTCCATTGAGGCGACGCGGCCCAACCTTTATCCAGTGGTCCGCTGCCACCCAAGGTTATAAGAGGGCCAGAGCCCGCCAGCTGTATCGCGTAATATTGCACTGTGCGCCATTCATCAGCAGAAATTTCCCGCTCCATTGAACCGTAGTCCCAGATATAGTGTGCCGAATGGTCAATAAGCGTAACCATGAGCGCGTTAATGCTGACAGGCACAGGGAAACTTGTTTCTGCGGCGTTTACCGACTTACCAAGCATGACGCTCAGCACGATCAAAAAAATCAAAACACCAATGAGCACCGTCATCAGCTTGGTAAAATTTCGACTGAGAGATGACATAGCTTTTCTCCTGTGAAAAACTGGCAATTTACGATTGCCAGTATCTCGCCAATATCGATGCCAGCCATTGACTCAGGTCAAAGAGTCCACCATTGCCAAGTCTTGCTCTATAATCTCTCCATATTCTTTGAATTAGTTGCTATGTATCTGTGTCCCCACTGTAAAAAGCCCGGCATCTCGAGTGTGCAGAAACTGTGTTCGGTTTCCTATACACCTGCCGTGTGTACCTTTTGCAGGCGCCAGTCGTATCTGCACGTCAACACGGCGATTCGCGCCCTGATCACCTGGGCAATTCTTACGTGGATATTTATTGGTATCGCTCTGTATGAGCAAATGGCAATTTATATGATTGGTACCATTCCTGCGCTGCTACTGGCAGTAGACAAATATATGCTCAGAGCGCAATTGCACTGTTTGTGAAAAAGACTGAACACAGGAAGTGGGACAAGAAAATTAAGGCAGAATCTACTGCTGCTGCTCCAGCTCTTCCCAACGCTGAAACAGCTGTTCCATTTTTTGCTGGGCCTTGCCGAGATTTTTAATGACAGGTTCGGTTTCCGAGATAGGTCGCTGAAAGAAACCTGTGCTTGCAACTTCGGCTTCAAGTTTTTTGACGTCTTTCTCTGCCGTTTCAATTTGCAGCGGCAGTTGTTCCAGCTCCTTCTGCACCTTGTAAGACAATTTGGCTTTTGCCGGTGGTTGCTGTTGTTGTGGTTTGGATGCAGTTACAGGCAATACGGAAGGCGTTGTTTTTGTCTCGAAACTACCGCCATGTTTCAGCCAGTCGCGATAACCACCAACATACTGCTTAACCTTGCCGTGGCCTTCGAACACTATGCAACTCGTGACCACGTTATCCAGAAACTCCCGATCATGGCTGACGAGCAGCAGCGTGCCTTCATAGTTGAGCAGCAACTCTTCAAGCAGTTCCAGGGTTTCCAAATCAAGATCGTTCGTCGGCTCATCCAGCACCAGCAGGTTTGCTGGCTTACTAAACAGGCGCGCCAGAATCAACCGGTTTTGCTCACCACCAGATAAGGCTTTGACGGGCTGACGAAGGCGGTCGGGCGTGAACAGAAAATCCTGCAGGTAGGAGATCACATGGCGTGATCTG
>CAIYIP010000303.1 GCA_903926285.1 uncultured Gammaproteobacteria bacterium | reverse complement strand
GCCACCCGGCTGATGACCCGGCGCTGGGCAATCTGGTTGGAGGAATCGTGGCGCCGGTGACCACCGACGATTCCATCCTCTGTACCGATCGTGAGACCCAGGTTGGCTTCGCTGCCACCAAACTGCGGCACGTTACTGACCAGCAGCATCTTGAAGCGTTGCCCCAATGCAATATAGTCCTTGGCAGAGCGCGGACGTTCGCACAGTTCTGCAAAGCTGAACCATGCTAACTGACCGTGATGACGCATGGGTGTCAGCACGTGATGGTGGATAACGAGAGTATCCATGCTGAAGTCCGTGCTCTGTTGATGTTCCAGATTGAGCTGGGCAAACAGCGTAGCAAAATCTTGTTCGTTGCCTGTGAACCATGTCGGGTGTTCCTGCTGCTGCAGGCGTCGGTAATCCTCGACACTTTGCAGATGCAATGCTTCCGTGTGGGCCCTGAGCAAACGGATCGCGGGCTGGAAGATTGCCGGTTGCAAATCATCCTTGTAGAGATGTTCGGGGGCGAAATTCGACGTAATCAGCAGCGCCACGCCTTCGTTGAACAGGCTCGTGAACAGGTGATAGACAATCATGGCGTCGCCGAGGTCGGTAATGTAGAGCTCGTCGAGGCAGATCACGCTGTATTCAGCGGCCAGTTTTTTACCAACGTGTTTTAAGGGGTTGGCGCGGCCGGTGATGGCATTCATTTCGCGGTGCACGCGTGCCATGAAGTGCTGGTAATGCTGGCGCGTCTTGCCAATGTCGGGCAGGCAGTCGAAGAAGAGGTCGGTCAGAAAGCTTTTGCCAATCCCCACCTGTCCCCACAAGTACACACCTTTGATTTTCTCGCGCCGCGCATACCACGGCGAAGGGACCAATAGCCGTTCGTACAAGGCGTCCAGCCGCAGCACGGCTTGTGCCTGCAGAGAATCTGCCTTGTAGCCGGCCTGCTGTTGCAGTTGTTGATAACGTTCGGAAGGAAGCAAGGGGGTTCAGGACTGCTGGAACGGGACGTGGATCTTATCACTCTCTGGCGAGGTCATGGAAACCTGGGTGGGTGATTAAAGCTGGCGCGGTGTGGCGGTTGTGCTGGACTTATTCCGGCAGCGTTTGTTGCGCCTCCGTATCACGCAAAACATGAGCAGACGAGGCATCTGCTTGGACGATGCCCGTATGGCGAGGTTGTTCAGGAGCTTGAACACGGAACGGATCCAAGGACCTTGCTACATGACGCCAGCCGAAGCGACAAAAGATATCAATTATTACCTGATAGATTATTACAACTGGCGCAGGCCGCATACAACTAACGATGGATTGGCACCTGTACGAACTAGAAAATCTAGCTAACCACTGTCCGGAATTAGTTGACCGTTACATTGGCGCTCAAGTAGTGCTAAGCTAATTCTAGCTCCTGCCCCATTAAAACCGGCCAAATCCTTTATATCCTGTGATATATCGTCAGCGGAGAGGTTCTGTGACTTTAACCCTATCAAAGCAATTCAAACTCTGCTTTTGTAATCGAATGTCTTGTATCAATTTTTTCCTGATTAGCTGCATGCTTGCCAGCGCAACCGTTACTTTGGCTCAGACGTCCACACCCTTGGTTCCTACCAAGCAAGATCAGTTACTTAAAGAAGCGTATAGGCTAGTAATCCCGCAGAATATTCTTGCATACCCGTGGATGTCATCTCTTGTTGACTATGACGACAATGGTTCACTGGATGTCATCCTCTATGGTCATCACAGCCGAGATGCATTCATTTGGCGTGGCGCGAAAGGGGATGCGGAATATCTCAAACAGGGATCTTGGGTTTTCGGGGTACGCGACCCCGTTTGGCTGGATATCGACAAGGACGGTGATATAGATGGTATAGGCACGGAAGGCGACAATATTGCCAATAAACTATTTCTCAACCAAGGCGCTGGCCAGTTTACGCCAAGTAATCAACCGTTTTGGATACCTGCGAGCGATTTAATAGAAATCGCCAAATTTCTTCCGATGCCGTTACACATCCCGCCTCCCAAACATCCGCTTGATGCCAAATTTACCAAGGCTTATTACGTTGATCTGAACAATGACGGTGCGCCTGAGCTAGTGCCGAGTGTCACTGGACAAATCACTTTCCAGACTGATTCCGGGCCCCAAGTGCGGCAGTCTGGCTACTCTTGGGTGCTCGAGCAGAAAAATGGCGTGTGGGTAGATGTCACTGAAAGCCTTGGCTTACGCGATGGACTGGAACAGCAGTTTTTGCCTGAAGATATCGATATGGACGGAGATCTGGATCTTATCGATCTTTTCACAGAAAACCTTTATCGCAATGATGGCTATCGTTTCAACAAAGTGAATACGGGCCCCATTTTCGCTGGACGCCGCCCCTATGATGGTGATGGCGAGATAGATGTGATTGACCTGGATAACAACGGATATCGTGATCTCATTTTCGGCGGCGATCACACGACTGCCAGTGGCATCTACCTCAATACAGGAAATTTTTCATTTCAACGTTTGGAAGGAACTATTATCGGTAACGACCGCAGATCCCGCAAATTTGGCGACCTCGACAGAGATGGTGATATCGACATGGTTGCATATAACGGTAAAGAAATGCTGGTTTACGATAACGTAACCACAAATCCCGGCATCTATGTAACATTTGAAGGTGATTACTTTGGCACGCATGTCCAAGTCAAGAACAGCAGCAATAAACTGCTTTTCAACGCTCAGCTTTTTCAACACCAAACTCGTGGCATGTCACAGGTATACCTCAACACGGTGCATGTGGGAGGAACAACGGGACCAGTCCAGCTCATCATCAACGAGCAGCCAGTGATCGGCTACAACCCAGCTGGTACTAATCCAAATGAAACTACTACTAAGCCTGCTACGTTCATACAGAGCGTTCTGCACATTCCAGAACTCGAGGTGAATGGGGAAATTTATGCTGTAAATATGCAATTCACAGGCCCAACTACTAATACATTCTCTTTAAAAGATTACCGATATGTCTCCAAGCTCGAACAAGGAGGCCCTAAACCGAATGATGCAAAATATATAAATGGAATTCTTACGCTTCCATTAGTCCGTACTTCTGATAATAAACTCTATGCAGCCAAGTTGAATTTAGTAAGCAACAAGTTGCCGATGATATTTGTTCTAGCAAGCGCAACTGCAGTCCCCTAACTAGCCACGTGGCTCGCACATACTGCAACATGGTGACAGCTTGTAAAGCTAAGCCAGTGATTTAACCAATGGGATGTGGCGCCACTAAAAATCTTACGGATTTTTACCCGACTGCTCGTGGCCTGATTTGGGATTTGTGTCGCTTGCGGTGGCCGTATCTTCACCACCGCGGGCCTTCTTCGGTCCGGAATGCTCAGTCACTTTTCCCGAAACAAATGATGAGGACACCCACTTTAATTCACGCTTTGATTTATAACTTACCCGGCAACTTTATTTCGAGCGCCCGAGATATCCCTGCGAGAGTACATCGATGGCTACCACCTGGTTGCGCGCTGCCGCTGTTCCCCACGCGCCATAAAACACGATGCCGAACAAGGTACGTTTATCTTCGCCGCCGAAAGCTACGCCATGCAAGCCTTGGGGGCCGGGGATGATGCCGAGCGTTTCACCGGCCGGTGAAATGATATTCACGGCCGAACCTGCAGCAACATAGATGCGGCCTTCGCTGTCGACGGCAGAACCATCACCGCCACCGCTCAACTTTGCGAAATCGCGCTGATTGCCCAGAGCACCATTGGCCTGCACATCAAAGGCAACGAGTACCGGACCGTTGGTGATATAAAGTACATCTTCCTGCGGGCTCAAAATGATGCCATTAGCGCCATTGACGGCTGTCCCATACTGGGTTATCACGCCACCCTTGTCGGCATAAAACACGCCGGTGCCGGACACCGCGATGTAGACACCACCCTTGCTGTCGGCGGCAATATCGTTGACGACGCCACCTGTGCAATCGAAGGGCTCACCATTAATCGTGTCTGCGAAAATTTTTCGTTCGGGTTCCAGTTGCATGATGCCTGAGTGCAACCCGCGCATCGCCAGAAAGAGAGCACCGTTCTTGCTGCGCGAGACCGCACCGCCGGTGTTGGTTTCGTCAAAGATGATCTGCGCCAGCGACGTGGCCGGATCCAGTTGCATTACGTTGCCCGCATCCTGATTGGCAAACATCAGCGAACCATTCTCGCCCGCAATCGGGCCATCAGCATTGTTCCCTTGCCAGGCCCAGACAAGACGCCACTGCGCGTTGGCATTAATGATACCGGGTATCGCATCGGCAAGCGGCAACGCGGGAGCAGGTGGCTCTGCGGAGCCTGCATCAGCAGCACCACCGCCGATTCTGAAAGGCTGCGGTGGTTTCGCACATTGTTTGAGCGCAGTCTGGTAATCGGGATGCTGCCAGACCTGCAGGTTGCTGCCACGATCGAAGGTCGAAGCGGGGCTCTGGGCAAACGCACTGCCCACGAGGCCTAGTGTAAGTACCAGCGTTATTGTTGTTTTCATGTGATTCCCCTTTTGATTCTCTGTTCTAGCAGCATCCACAAGAGATGGCGGGTGTCCCATGCTTTTGGGTCGTGCGTGTTTTAATCGGCACCAGATTCTTCATCGACAGCCTTTTCAAATGCTTCAGCTACCGGAACGCCAGATTTGATGAGCGTAAGAATCTGTTCCCTATACAAGGCTATTTGTGGATGCAAGGAGGCTTTATTGGCCATGTAATAGTCAGACAATGATTTTCTTGCATCAATCTCAAGTCGTTTTTTGGCCGTAGCTGTTTTGGGCTTGGGTTTATTAGCGGCAGTTTTCTTGACCACTGGCGCCGGCCTCGTGTCCAGTACTGAGTAACTGCCAATCAGTTTGCTTAACTTGGTCGGAGTTTCACGCAAGGTAGTCCGGGCAAGTTCCTTTCTGACCCAATTTGCACCAGCAGTATTCACCTTGACCCTGCCAAGATCGGTACAGCATTCCGAGTATCTTTTGAAGAAGCGATCATTCTGCTCGATCGCAAAAAAAACCTCGTCAATGATATTTTCCGAGTGAGGTTTGGGCATGGTTGCAAGAGCTTCGGTGACAAGTTTTTTTACGTCGATAGTTTTCATTAACATCCAATCTTGAGTGCAGCGTTATACAAGAATCACTACAGCAATGGTGCTGTAAGTCGTGTTTGAGGTGGCAGTAAATTCCGGGGGGCGAATTGTAGGGGTTCTTGCGGGGTTTTCACAGGAGGGATTTGGCGGTTCGGGGCGTTGTTGCTGAAATCATTCGATTTTTTATGCGCAGATTTTTTTCCAGTACTTGCCTTTATGAATTTAGTGGGTGTCCTGCGTGAGTGGCCATTACCCACTCAACCGGGGCGGGCAACGCCTGCAGAAGCTGCTCGCAGTGGGGAATCGTCGAGCAAGGAAACCAGCACATGCAGCACAGAGGCGGGATGACTCGTGGGACATCCGCTTTTAGTGACTCGTGGGACATCCGCTTTTAGCGTCGATGTTTAGCGCACTACTCAGTCTTTATCAAAATACTTATCGTGACGTTTGCGCAGTTCCTCGCGCAGCTTGGCATGTTTAATGACCGCTTCCAGTAACACTGGATTTTGCTCGACGAGTTCCTTCATCCTGGCCTGGAATTTCGGGAGTTCTGCGGCCATTACGATGTTTGCCGGTATGGGAGGAGTCATTGCTTCCCCAGTAGCAAGTGCGCGCAGGTATCGCGCCTCGGCCTCCATTGCATCAAGCTCGTAGCCGGTCCGGCAATGTCGCTCCTTTATGCGGCTGAAAAACCGGGTTTCTATTGCGCAATGGACGTCGTGCGCATCATCCGTATTTAATTCATTGAAGAGTTCATAGACCGCATCTTCGGCTTCATCACCCTGTAACCGCAGGGCGATCAGAGTACGCTGGCCAGTTACGGTGATTTCTTCAATGACGGTGTCCGACTCCAGCGCTAGAGCGTCCGTTTCCATCGCCAATAGGGGGTACGCGAAAGCCATAGCCAACAACCCGGAGAGCAGTGCACGTGTGGTAGTTATGAAGTGGTTTTTCACAGTGTGGCTCCTCTGCTTTGCATAGTGCCTGTCCAGATAAATAGTCCAGATAAATAGGGCACCATGTTATTAAAATTTCGATGTTGGCCCGCCTTCTTCTCTGGCGAGCACCTTATCCACGGCGAGGCTCGTTTGCCAGTGGTTCAGGCCTTCAGGATCCACGAGCACTTGCGCAATGGCTGCCGTAGCATCGTATCTCCCCGCCGTAAGCCGGCGTGCCCTATAGTGCTCTAACCGGGGATGGCTGAACTTTACCGATGAACTATACCGATGAACTATACCGAGTGAACTATACCAAGCGTCCCAGCACGGACATTTGGTAAAAATCCGGCCGAAATATTTGTGATATTTGCCCTGTTTTTTTTGCATGGACACTAAAGCCATGTGCTAGTGGAGAAGGGGGCGTCGGCTAGGAAGTTATTGCGGTTTATCAGCGCTCGTCCACGATTCCGGGACCTCGACGCAATCATACGGCTTGATCATTTCACCGGGGCGCCAAGTCCACCACGTATGCTGGATGACAGGTGCAGTAAAGGTGGCGGGATCGGTGACAGTCATCGCATAATCCAGCCGGCTTTCATCATCACTGAGTGTGAAGCGCTCGACTACCAGTGCCTTAGAGCCGAGTGTTATGCCCTGCGCCCCGAAGTAGTCAGGGAGAATGCCGGTGGTAGTCACAAGCAGTTCGCCATCTTCCCACTTCCCTGTGGAATACCCCATCGGCTGGGGTGTCGGCTCTGCGCTAGATTCCTGCATGTGGATGAGGCGGATCTGATCAAACTCCTCAATTTTTAGCCTGATTACCTCACCTTCATCAACAAATTCGAAAGGCCAGATGTTGCTCATAATGTTGGGCATGCCCTTGGCCTTGCAGCCTGTATCGGATTCCTTCAGTGCATCCCAACCGGCGGCAGCAGTTGTTGCACTTTCTGTCAGTGGATACGTGTCCAGCCAGAAGCGCGGCTGGTTCTGGATTCCTCCTGCCTTGCTCCAGACTCTGAATATTCCTTGCGCAGCAAGCCTCGCCGCTTCCACTGCCTGCGGATCAAATGCCTGCAAAGAGCGCTCAACTGTGTTGTCTGACCACAGTGTCTCCAGATTCGCGTAGAGGTGAACCTCACGCCCGTCAGGCAATAGAACATGACTGACCTCCATCGCGTCTTGGACAAACCTGGCAGGCGGGCCGGCCACTCGGACATGGGTTCCGGCGGCCAGCAATGCCTGACTGATGCCTTCGCGTTCAAGAATGCTCGGTGGCGTCGTCTCCAGTTCCCACAAGGCACCACCACTGGCCTGATCGGCCTGCAGCCAGTAGCGGACATGGGGATGGCGCCACAGTACCCGGGTGATCTCACCTTCAAGCTCTACCAAACGCGAGGTGTCGTAGAAAGCTGTTCTGGAGTGATGGGCGCTGGCACTGAACGCGAACAGAACCGTGGTAACCAACAGCAGTAAGGAAAATTGTCTGGCCATCCGTAACCTCTCCATGGCGAAAAGATGAAGTGTGACAAACCTACTTGAACGATCTGTAAATTACCAGCAGGGCATTTTTCTGGCGGGCGCAGCGCGCAAGTTAGCCTTTTTTGTATTCCATAGGCGAGATACCGAAATGGGCTTTGAAACTGCGTGTGAAGCTGGAGGAATTATTGAAGCCCCAGAAATATGCAACCTCAGTGATAGATTTTTTCTCGGGACTGATATTGATCAGGTCATCAGCACACTTTTCCAGGCGTTTGTAACGAATGTAAGTGCTCAAACTGTTGGTTC
>CAIYIP010000302.1 GCA_903926285.1 uncultured Gammaproteobacteria bacterium | reverse complement strand
TCCTCCTCATTCATTATCAAGAATATCTCGGCAACGGTGCATAATTGGACATACACCCGAGGGCTGGTTATGCTCCTCGGCTATATTCAGGGGGATGAAATTATGTTGTTACGATGGTTATTAATTTGCGCAGTTGGGGTTGGTGCCATATCTGCGTGTAGCCCTCAGCCTGCGGAAGAGAGCCTTCAGTCTGCTGATGCCGGTCCTCAGCTTACAGAAACTAGCGCGCAGCCTGCTGCAGCAAGTGTTCCGCGCACCGCCAATGGCAGACCCAATCTGCAAGGCATCTGGCAAGCCGAAGGCAATGCTGCAGCGGATCTTCAGGCCTATCTCGCCAGTCAGGGTTCAAGCGATAGTGAGCTTCCCTATTTACCGGCGGCGCTGGAACAGAAACTCGCCAACTTTACCAACCGTGATACCACCGATCCTCTCAACAACTGTTTCTTTCCTGGCGTGCCGCGCCTGATGTATATGGAGCGTCCTTACCATATCTTCCAGACAGATGATCATGTCGCAATTACGTTTGAATGGACCCAGGTGTTCCGCCTGATCTATACCGGTGGCCAGCCAACCCAATACGAAGGCATCGAGTCGTGGATGGGCAATTCAAGAGGACGCTGGGAAGGTGATGAGCTGATTGTCGACATCAACGACTTGAACGACAAGACCTGGTTCGACGCAACAGGCAACTACCACAGCAATGCGCTGCATATTACCGAGCACTACCGCATGCAGGATGCCGACACCATTGAATATTCCGTCACTATTGAAGATCCCAATGTTTACTCACGCCCCTGGACCGTTACAGTTTCTCTGAAACGCCGCGCCGATCTTGCGCGTGTCATGGAGTTCCAGTGCCAGGCCGAAGCCGAAGAGCTAAGTGGTGATTTCGAACGCGACGAACGCACCTGGTATGGCGCAACAGCACACGAAGACAACGTACCTTTCGATGCGACTGCTGGCATTGAATTACCGGTACCAGTGGTTGGCGCCGATGTACCGCGCCTGGCGGATGGCAAGCCCAACATGACAGGGTATTACCTGACAGATGCTGGCGGTGCGAATTACGGTCTGGAAAAACGCACTGACGCACCGTTCCTGACTCCGCGCGCGACTGGCGTAATCGTCGACCCGGTGGATGGATCACTGCCGTATCAACCTTGGGCCGAAGCCGAGCGTACAGAGCGCGAAATGGCGCATCGTGGCTACGACGATCCTACTGCGCACTGCTTTGTTGCCGGCGTGCCGCGTTCCAACTATGTGCCTTCACCTTTCTATATCCTGCAACCACCGGGTTATGTAGTTATCCTGCATGAACGTATGTCGTACCGCGTGATTCCGCTTGATGGCCGCAGTCATTTACCCGAAGACGTCCGGTTGTGGATGGGCGATTCAGTTGGTCACTGGGACGGCGATACACTTGTCATTGAAACCACTAACTTCAACGGTAAAACCTGGCTAAATGAAGTGGGTGATGTGGTGACACATGCACAAACAGTGGTGGAAAATTACACTATGCTGAGCGCCAGCCAGATTGAATACCGCGCCACTATAACCGACCCGCTTGCCTATACGCGTCCATGGACCATCGACCTGAACATGAATCGCGCCGACGACGAGTTGCTCGAAGTTGCCTGTCATGAAGACAACGGCGATCTATTCCACCTTAAAGACGTGCGTGATGCCTATCGTGCACAGAATCCGGAGAACTAAGCCATGAACAAATTGTTAACTGCCGTCTTCGCACTTGCCACTTTTGTCGCAAGCACCAGTGCGCTGGCGCATCACTCGTTTGCTGCTGAATACGATTCGGAAAAGCCGCTCAAGTTCACCGGCACCGTCACTGCAATGAAATGGTCCAACCCGCACGGCTGGATCTATGTCGATGTTAAAGACGATGCCGGCAATGTGGTGAACTGGGCGCTTGAAACCAGTGCATCCAATGGTCTGATACGCCGCGGCTGGCGCAAGGAAGATTTGCCCGCAGGCACTATCCTGGTTATTGAAGGCTGGCAGGCGCGTAATGGCAGCTCTACTGGCAACATCTCATCCGTTACCTTCCCTGATGGTCGCAAGCTGTTTGCGGGTACTTCCAATAACGCAGCCGTACCACAACAGTAAATGGAAACAAGGGCTGGACAGGATAAGTGTCCTGTCCCGGTTCCGCTATTATCCCCCCCTTTTTTTCTTCAAAGTCTGATCGGGCTGCGTTAAAACACACGCACAAGCACGGTAAAAGGCAGCTGCTAAATAGCCAAACACAGGCAGCATGAAAAATCAGCCATAAAAAAAGCCCTGCTTTTTTACGGCAGGGCTCAAGAGGGGGTTTGTTATATTCAAACTATGTAACGACAGTATCTGTGATGACTTGAGCAATATTTATCATGGATAAGTACATGCCTAGTGTACATGCGCCACCACGCCCACTGGTGGCAGGGAAGCAAGGCCAATATCGCGCGCATGTTGTTCAAAACCCTTGTGCTTCCAGAAGAGCGCGCGTGGCATCGTGATTGGTATGAGCAGCGGCAAAAAAAACGGCGGGTTCCGAAGAACCCGCCGCACGTACTTACTGCATTACTCTGTACTTAGAACGTGGCTTTCAAGCCCACGAAGTAGCGGCGACCGATAGTGTCGTAGTAACCACCATTGAAGGAACCCGAGGCTGGCGCGCTAAAGCCAAACGGGTTCTGACAACCAGGAGCCCCGGTAGGGCAAACTGCGGCAAGCGTAGTGCCTGCGCCATAGCCCCTGCTTGCACCAACGTACTCCGGTTCCACATTCAGCAGGTTGGTAATACCACCGCGGAGCACAAGCGTCTCGTTGATGTTCCAGTTGAAGGACATATCGAAGATGTTGTACGAGTCAGTCACGATTTCGGTGGTAGGAGTGTAGCCGAGCAGGATGCCAGCCCCGCCAGCAGCAACACTGGCGTTGTTCTGCTTGATTGCCATCTGGCTGGCATAGTTAGCAGTAAAGACTTCCGGCAGATGGCGCCAGCGCAGGTTCACACTCCAGTCGTTCAGCGAATAGCTGATGGAGCCAAACAAGCGATAATCATAGGCGCCGCCGTTGGTGCCAGACAGGTTCGGCCCAAGCGATCCAGCCCAATCGGTTTCCACGTCAAACGCGCCGGGAGACTGCTTGGTTTTGTAGTAGTCCAGGATGGTTGCCTGCATGCTGAGGCCAAGATTGCCGGGCATGCCCACAAGTTCCTGAAGATCTCCGAACCAGTTGACGCCGATGTCCAAGCCCTGGGTCTTGATTGTGGCCTGATTGTCATATGACACCGAGCTGGTGAGCGCGTTACCGTTGTTCTGGTCTCGCGGTAGCAGCTGGCATGCCTCGGACTTGGCTTGCGCTGCTGCTGCAGACTGGGAATTCACCGTTACCGTGCCGAAGCAGCGATAAGCGGCGTAATCCAGCGAATACAGCATGATCGCATCTTCGATTTCGATCCTGTAAGCATCAAACGACGCATTCAGGCCCGACAACCAGGGATTGTCCCAAGGAGAGGTTGCAACTGCGCCCAAGGTCCAGGTGTCAGCAATTTCTGGTGCCAGGCTCGGGTTACCTTCCTGCAGAATCCAGTTGAAAACACCACCGGCAGCACCACCAGCATTGGCTTGTTTGAAGAACTGGGCTGTCGCCAGGCTGTTTTGTCCGCCCATCAGTTCCTGACAGATCAGGTAGGTACTCTGCTGGCCGGCAGTGGTCTGACCAGGTGCAAGCGTGGTCTGCGGCTCACCGGGATTCAGGACGGGGTCGGGCGCGGCACCACCGGCACCAAAGGGCGAGTTGGAGCGCAGACCGCACGAATCACCAAAGTTCTGGCCACCAACGGCGAAGATTTCCTGCGAATTCAGGAACAGCTCACCAAGATTAGGCGCACGCGTTGCGCGGTTAAAGCCGCCACGGACGCGGAGCTTGTCGTTGATCTCCCAGTTTGTCAGCACTTTCCAGGTGGTCTGTGCCTCGGTGTGCTGGTAATCGGAATAACGCGCGCCAATTTCCAGATCCAGTTGCGCGATAAAGGGCAAATCTGACAGAACGGGAACCAAGCTCTCAACATAAAAGTCGTCAACCGAGGTACCGGCGTCCAGTGCACCGGTGGGATACACGCCGATCACCTGATCGGTGAAGGACACTGTCGACTGGAGGATATCCGGATAGAACTTCGCGCTGTTGCGACGATTCTGGTAACCGGCCGCAAAACGGGCTTCGCCGGCAGGCAGATCTATCAAAGCACCCTGGAAGTTCAGTTCAATGATGTCCTGCTTGTTCTGGGTACGTGTCTGTAAATTAGCCGAGATTGCATTGAAGCAGTCATCGGACATCGGCGCATCACCTTTGAAGTAAGTGTCGTACAGGCCCGAGGCACAGGTGATATCCGCCGCACCGAAGTTCGGACGAATACTGGTGCTGTTGCCTGATATCTTGGCACCACGACCGTAATCCGGCTTGTTCACCAGTGCCCGGTAACGTGACAGGGACAGATTACCAGTGGCAACGTTGTAGGTCGCTGATTCGGCGTGGGACGCATAGACTTCTGCCGTCCAGTCGCGAATCGGCAAGTCGATGTTCATGCCGGTTTCGACCTGCCATACTTCGTTGGTATTGTAGGTGTTACGGGGGGGCAGGCTGTTATCGGGGTTCCAGTTTGGCTGCCACTCGCCTGCGCGTGGATCGGCCGCTGTGGCACCTGGCACCGGACGGGCGTTCAACAGGATGGCAAGTTCCGCAGGCACGGGGAACTGCGCCCCCGGTTTCCCTGTACCGATGAAGTTCGGGTTGGGGTAGGCTGCCGGGTTCGCGCTTACAGCAGCGGCGATATCGCGGCTTTTATAGTCCAGGGTTGGATCAACCGGGCTGTCAGTTCTCGGATTGTAAGGGACCATAGCTTCCCAGCCGCCAATTGCACTTGTGCCGAACAACACAGTTTTGGTTTTGCTTTCTGCAAATGTCGCACGCGCAAATACCTCGACCTCGTCAGTGATATCGAAGTTGCCCGACGTGAAGAACGAATACCGTTCCTGGGGAGCGCTGACAAATGACGTCTGGTTGTACCATTTCAGTGAGTCGATCTCGATATCACCGGGCGGGCGCGCTCCGTCGAGAGCCCGCTGCGTCATGTATTCGCCGTCATTAACCGGGCCCTTGTATCGGGACAAGCCACCTGCACTGCCAGCCACGAAGATAGTGCCGTCGGCGTTGAAGTTGTAGCCACGGTTGTTGGCGTTGGCTGCCAGCGGCGTGAATACGTTGGTCCCAGCCGGGCGCTTGGAGAACAGGCCGTCAATCGTGGTATTCGGCGGACAATTCTGATTACACGCATAACCATTCACACCCTGCAGGCCAAATGTGCCGCCGGAGTAGGGGTTGTCCATATAATCCTGGAAGAAAGGGTTGGTTACTTGAAGGACAGGATCGCGATTGTAACGCTCGGCACCCAGGGTCACGTTGCCGCGGCCATCGGCGAGGTTGGATCCCAACACCAGGGAAATGCGGGATTCGTCGCCGTCTCCTTCCTGGGTCTGGCCATACTGGGTGTCTATTTCAAAGCCTTCGAAATTGTCCTTCAGGATAAAGTTGGTTACACCGGATACGGCGTCGGCACCGTAGGTAGCTGATGCGCCACCGGTGATGGTTTCGACACGCTGGATCAGCGCAGACGGGATGCCGTTGATGTCGGTAACCATCAGGGCGTTAATTGGCGTCGGGCGCTTGCCGTTAACCAGCACCAGGCTGCGGTTAGGACCAAAACCGCGCAGCGAGATCGACGCGATACCTACGGAGTTCACGGGCGTGATCTGCACGTCGCCCTGCGAAGTGGTTGGTGTAGTTGCCGGGTTATAGTTTGGCAACTGGTTCAAATAGGACTCGATGTTCAGGCCTGTTTGGGTTTCGAAGTCACCGGAATCGACGGTGATAATCGGGCTGTTCGATTCAAAGTCGCGCCGTAATATACGCGATCCTGTGATGATGACTTCTTCTAGTGCAGCGCCTGCAGCAGGCGCCTGTGCAAACGCGCCGGGCGCGATGCCACTCAAAGCCATGGTACAGAGGGCGGTCGAAATTGATATTGAGAGCAGGGATGGTTGTAGCTGGAAAGATTTTTGGGAGTGCCTTTTAGACATAATTATTCCTCGTTTTTTTATGATGTTTGTGGGGCATAGGTAAATCCCGGTAACTCTCAACTTCGTATCTTGCCCGACAAATGCGCAAGGAAGCTGGTAGCTGGGAGATACAACTTTATCTATCTATCTATGATAAAAAATAGCGCTCGAATTAGCTGTCGAGAGCAAGCACAGTTTTAGTTGGGATACTTAATGTA
>CAIYIP010000301.1 GCA_903926285.1 uncultured Gammaproteobacteria bacterium | reverse complement strand
TAGCGCCTCTACCAGCGCAAGATTGGAGGTAATCGCGGCCACAATTACTGTGGCAATACGGCTCCCATTGAATGGATTGGATTGAACTACAAGAACAGGCCGACGCAAACCAGAACCAGTGGGATCAGGTAGCGAGATAGCAATCTTCATGCGCAAAATGGTATCACCAAGGTATGACCAGAGTACACTTACCCATACCGCGCCTACTGCAATAAAACCCATGACGGACTCAGTCTAGTACAGCCGTGCAACCCTGTGCGTTTAGCTTTGTCGCAAAACAAAATCGCAACGCCAGGAAACTTGCATGCCTCGATTTCGCACTGCGGGATAAATTGTTCCAGAATTCTCGTGAATTTGGATCGACACGCTGCCCCTGGCAGGTTTATTCTCAGCCCCACACAGGTCGAAGGAGTACTACTGCCATGAAGATCAACAATACTTTTGCAGTCATCACCCCACGCCTCGTCTGGCTTTTTTGGGCGGGACTATTTCTTGCAGCGTGCCAGCCTGATGCTGCAAGCCCGCCAGAGTCCGCAGGGCAAGAACCTGCGGGTGCCGTGGTTGGCACTACTCCCGCTACATCTGCGGCGGCTCTATCCGCTGACACTTCAGTTCCAGAACGCCAGAGTTACCAGGACTGGCCTACCGGCCCCTATCGTGTTGTCGAAAACTGGCCGAAACCGCTGCCCGACACGCGTCACTCGCACGAAGGCTGGACCTGGGGTTCGTTTGGCGGCGTGTATGCCGAAAGCCCCGACCGTATCTGGATCGCGATGCGCGGCGAGCTGCCACTGCCTGAAGGTACAGAACCCTGGACGCCCTACGCCGCGCTGAATCCCTCGCGCGGCAATGCCAACAGCAACACCGACGGCTTGTCGGCCACTTGCGAGGAAGTACCGTTGCGCGGCTGGGAACGGCGCTGGGAACACTCGATTTTTATTGTCGACAGCGAAGGCAATCTCGTGGACGAATGGCCGCACCTGGAAACGCTATTCAATCAGTTACCTTGTGGACGCGGACCACACCAGATCAAGATCAATCCGTACGATCCGGAAAAACATGTGTGGATCATCGACGACCAGCTGCACATGATTTATCGCTTCACCTACGACGGACAACTCGAACACACCAAGGGCGAGCCAGGTGTACGTGGCCGCACGCCGAACACCTTCGATCGTCCTACCGACATCGCATGGCTGCCTGACGGCACCTATTTCATCACCGACGGTTATGGCGGCACACGTGTCATCAAATACGATGCAAACGACAACTTCGTCAAGGACTGGGGGCAGCCGCCGGTTGACCCGGCGAATCCGGGTCCAAACGAATTCAACACCGTGCACAGCATCGCCATCAGCGCGGATCGCCGACTCTTTGTCGTGGACCGTGGCCACGAGCGCATGCAGGTATTCGATGAAGACGGTAACTTCCTCGACATGTGGCCGCTACGCTCGCCGCACTGGCCGGCGAGCCAGACCACACTCGTGACCAATCACTTCATCGACCAGGACGGCTTCATCTGGGCCGGCGATGCCTTCACCAACCGCGTGCTGAAATTCGATCTCGACGGCAACTTCCTCTACAGCTGGGGCGCGCCTGGTTCGCAAGCCGGCAGGCTGCAGTGCTCACACGGTATCTCGACAGACCAACTCGGCAATCTGTACCTGGCGGATTGTTTCGCCGGACGCATTCAGAAGTTTGAGCCGCTGCCGGGCGCAGACCCCAGCAGAGTGGCGGGGCAAATCTTGCGTACCTGGGATACGTGGCGACCGGCGCAGTGATTGATCAACGGGACAGGATTAGCTTTGATTTGTGACTCTGACACCTATTTTGGGGCTACAGCTTTTATATTCATGCGGAAAGTGGGTGTCCCAACTAAGCCCCCTACTAAGCCACTCCGCATCAGCTTGAATGAATTGTTAGGTGTCACGCTTGCCACTCATACGTTGTGCGGCAAACAGCATCACGCAGCCCCCAACCAGCGCAACGGCGCCGTAGTAGGCCCACTTGATTTGGCCCGTCATGAAACTCCCAGGCAAAACGTTGATTCCCTGCAGTATCCAAACAACGCCCAGCAGCGCCAGCACAACACCAACTACATTGAGTACAACTCTCACGACGCCTCCTGCTGCTTTTGATTAATATGAGAATGTCCGGTAGCACCTAACGCCCATGAAAACGGGCGCGGCCTGCCGCGTCCGAAACTTCACCCCAAAAAGTAGACGCCCGGTTTATAAATTTCATGCTGCCATTCGCTCAAATGCACGGGGGTTGGTGTACCCCAATGATGAGTGATGTCGCTTCGTGTTGTAATAATCATCAATGTAGCAGCTTAGTGTCATGCGAAGCTGGGTGATTGACTCAAATGACAATCCTTTGAAGCTTTCTGTTTTCATCGTCTTAAAAAACGATTCCACATGAGCGTTATCCGTCATGTGCTTGGGCCGGTTCATGCTGGGCCTGATTCCGGCACGTTTGAGTTCATCCTGAAAAAGATGCGCCCCATATTCTGCGCCACGATCACTATGGAAGATCATACCCGGCCTAACATCTCGATACAGCAATGCTTTTCTAAGTGCAGCGACCGTCACAGCGGCAGTCCTGTATTTACTCAGCTCCCAACCGACAATGCCTCGGGAATACAAGTCGATTATGACCGCCAAGTACAACCACTGCCCATTCACTTTCAGGTAAGTAATGTCTCCAGCCCACTGCTGATTCGCAGATTGAGGCGGCGTCTCCAGAAGCTTTTGGTTACCGACCGTGATACAGGGGTTCTCGGCTAGCGGCTTGCTACGATACAGTTTGCTGACTTTACCAACCAATCCCATATCTCTCATCAGACGCGTCACTCGCTTGTGATTCACGCGCTTACCCTGCTCACGCAGCGCTGCATAAATACGAGGACTGCCATAGTTGCCATCATGTTCAGCGTACAGCTGCTGAATTTCTTTCGACAAATCCCGGTTCGCTCTGGCTTGCGCGGATTCTGCGCGCCTTTGCCATTTGTAAAACCCTGCCGGGGAAACGCCTAACTTGCCGCACAGGTACCTGATACCAAACATAACCGCGTGATCGGCTAGGAAGCCGAATCGCGACTCTTTTGATCCTTCAGATACCTGTCCCACTTTTTTAGAAAGTCGTTCTCCTTCTTCAGGTCAGCTACGTCCTTTCGTAATCGTGCCAGTTCGGAGCGTTCTTCCTTGCTCCGTGGCTGCTCAGTTTGATGCTTCGT
>CAIYIP010000300.1 GCA_903926285.1 uncultured Gammaproteobacteria bacterium | reverse complement strand
GAAACTCAGCGACATAGTCCGGCAGAAGCGCTACTGGGGACAGTGTTTGAAAGCGGACGTCCGGGTTGTCACTGAAAGCTGGCGTGAGCGTCAGCTCAAGGCCTTTGCTTTCATCGGACTGCAAGCGCCAAGCTGTCAAGCCCGGCTGCAGTTGTGGTGAGACTGTCGACACAAACCTCAACTCGTTTTCGGTGCCCTGAAAATAGATATAACGCGAGAGCCTTTGCTCATCCACATAACTGTGAGGAAAAGCGGCCATTAGCGCTCGCTCTAACTGCAGCACTACCAGGGCTTTGTCGAGTGTTACATCGAGAACATTGGTTTCACTGCGCCAGTCATTGACGACAGAGTAAACGCCGGCGCTCAGCATGCCGAGCAAGAGTACGGACAAGCCCATCGCGAGCATCAGCTCCAGCAGCGTAAAACCACGCTGCCTGTGCTGACCAGAATTGGCACCACATATTGTGCTCATTCCGGCAAATCCAGTATCACCCAGTACGAACCGCTCGCGACGACTTCATCGTTGGCATCCCTGATTTCGTAAGACCGCAAAGCCTGGGTACTGCCCATGGTTTTGCGTGCGGGGACTTCGAGCGCCAGATCATCGGTAAGTTTCAGTGCGTTATTTTCAAGATCGATAATGATTTCGCCACGCTCGTTATTAAGCTGCGTGAAATTGATCAGGCTGCGCACCCGCATGGATTCAAGCAGAGCCTGTTCCGAACGCCAGGCAAGGCGTTTGTTGCCGGCTACCACGCCAAACAGGCCGCCAAGTGCGAGGCCCGTGATGGTAAGCGCAACCATGACTTCGAGAAGCGTGAAGCCGTTTGCTTGTGCGGGCAGGCTGCGCTTCACCTAGAACTCCTTGTCCGGCTCTTCGCCATTAAAGGCGATGGCAATACGTCCGGTGATGGGATCTATCCTGATCATTGCCGTGCGGTCTTTCATCGCAAAATTCAAAACCCCCCCCGTACTGCCGCCCTGCGGAAAAAACGTGATGTCGACGTGCGCAACTTCCTCATCGGGTTGGTTGGGATCAGCTTGATAGCGCAGTTCGAGTAATTCACTCGACCAGCTGGCATCAAGACTTTTATCGGCAGCCTGCTCACGCAGCTGGTCATAGTCAGGACTGTCGGGATCAAGCACAAAAAACGCCGCCGTTTTTGGTTGTGCTTCGACGATGGCAATGCGGCGGGTATACGTGAGAGAGGCCACAGCACTCCGCACCTGGGCATTAAACGCACTGTTGTCCAGGGCACCGAGATTGGGAATTACCAGGCCAATGGCGATGAGTATGATGGAAACCACCACCAGCAGTTCCAGCAGCGTAAAGCCGGTTTGAGAAACTGCTGGGCTAGCGTCCGATATCGGCGTCATCTTCCTGCCCGCCCGGCACACCATCTTTACCGTATGACATCAGTACAAAGTCTTTTTCGTTGGGCTGATAAAAATAGTCATTATCCCAAGGGTCTTGCGGCACATCGCCGCGAATATACGGACCTGCCCAGGAATCACGCCCGGAATCATTTTCCACGAGACCATTGAGTGTTTTCGGATAATCGCCCACATCAAGACGATAGGAATCGAGCGCCGATTCAAAATTGGAAATCTGGGTTTGCGCAGCCGAGCGCTGGCCTTTGCTGAGGTTGCCAAACAGCGCCGGACCCACGAGCGCTGCAAGCATGCCGAGTATGGCCATTACGATCAGCAATTCGATCAGGGTGAAACCACCTGCCTTTTTCATGATGTTATTCTCCATGCTACCTGTTGTTTACAGTCCGGCTTCTTCAAGCATTTCCCCGAGATTGACAAATCTTTCCCGGAACTCCTGCATTACCGCAGTGCCCGTATTATCACCGCTGACGATTTGTGGATGGAGAATAACAAACAGCTCGCGGCGGTCATTGATATATTCCTGGTACGAGAACAAAGCACCCAGGCCGGGTATCTTATTCAATAATGGAATGCCTGAATTATTATCGGAATCCTGCTGCTGGATAAGCCCGCCAAGTGTAATCGTTGACTGATCGAGCACTACTACGGTTGTGGTGATTTCCTGGTTGGCAAAGGTTGGGTTGCCGGCGACTCCACCACCGGATTCTTCGATAGAAGACAAACTCTGGAAAATCTCCAGGTTGATATAACCGTCGGCATTGATATGCGGGGTTATGGTCAGCACGATACCTACATCCCGATACGCAATATTATTGGTGGTACTGCCATTGAGGTTCGTATCGGTACCATTATTTACCGGAACAGCCTGGCCCACTTTGATTTCACCTTCCTGGTTAT
>CAIYIP010000299.1 GCA_903926285.1 uncultured Gammaproteobacteria bacterium | reverse complement strand
GCCGACAATGTTGAATTGAAAATGCAGAAGACCGCTGTTGCTGCAGTACTGCCCAAAGGCACCATTAAATCCATCTAACAGCACTGGTATATCTACATGCTCAATAAATTTCCGCTCTGGAAAAATCTGCTGATCTTGCTGATGGTTATCCTGTCAGCACTATATGCAGCTCCCAACTTCTATAAAGCTGACCCGGCGATCCAGATTTCCCATGAAAGCGGTGTTGTCGATCAGGGCGCTCTAAATTCGGCCACCCAGTCGCTCGAGAAAGATGGCATCCCGTTTTCCAGAGCTGGGATTGAAGACGGCATAGCACTGATACGTCTGCTTGATCAGGCGGATCAGGGTCGTGCGCAGCAGCTCATCAATCTGACTCTGCCACAGGATTATATAGTCGCTCTGAACCTCGCCGCCAATACGCCGGGCTGGCTTGAAGCAATCGGTGCGCAGCCGATGAACTACGGTCTGGACCTGCAGGGAGGCGTCCATTTTCTTATGGAGGTAGATCTTAAGGCCGCAACATCAAAACAAATGAACGATTCCATTGCTTCCATGCGCACAATGCTGCGTGAAGAGCGCATTCGCTACAGTCCTCCAATTACTGTTGATGACGCAAACCGTATCGCGCTCCGCTTCAGCGATACTGAAAACCGGACTTCAGCCATTAATCTGCTTCAGCCAGAATTTCCGGATCTCCTTTCCCGTACTTCGCAGGAAGGACAGGACTACATGCTCTATTACTCGATGGCCGATTTGAGCTTGCAAACCCTGCAGGAGACAGCGCTTCAGCAAAACCTCACCACGTTGCGTTCCAGGATAAATGAACTGGGTGTGAAAGAGCCCAAAATCCAGCAGATGGGCCCCAACCGAATCCTGATTGAATTGCCGGGTGTGCAGGATACTACGCGCGCGAAAGATCTGATCAGTGCAGTGGCGACTCTCCAATTTCATCTGGTAGCTGAACCAGGAGCCGCGCAGGGCACGACAAGTGAGTATGTCTATGAAAATGATGGTCAGACATACAAAATAAACGAGGAAGTTATTGTGGGTGGTGACAGCGTCACTGGCGCCCAAACCTCGATAGATGCCCAGACAACGTTGCCTCAGGTGGACATCAGGCTGGATGCCGTCGGTGCCCAGCGCCTCAATGCGATAACACGCGTGAGCATTGGCAAACCGATGGCTATCTTGCTCAGTGAAACCAAGACTCGTAGCGAGACGGTAGAGGGCGCTGATGGGCAATTGATCACTACATCCGAACCTTATGTCGAAGAGAGGCTCATCAGTGTCGCCACTATTCAGAGCGCACTCGGTCGCCAGTTCCGGATTACTGGCCTTGAGTCCAATGAAGCAAATGACCTTGCATTGATGATCCGCTCCGGTGCCCTCGCTGCTCCTATGTACTTCATGGAAGAAAGCACTGTTGGGCCTAGCCTTGGCCAGGAAAACATTGAAAACGGTGTGGATTCGGTTTTGGTTGGTCTCGCGTTAATTGTCGTTTTCATGATTCTGTTGTATCGGGTATGTGGAGTTGTTGCGAATATCGCACTTTTTGTGAACGTGCTGATGATGATGGCGTTCATGTCAATTCTCGGAGCTACCCTGACCATGCCCGGTATCGCCGGCATCGTGCTGACGCTGGGTATGGCCGTGGATGCAAACGTGCTGATCTATGCACGTATCCGTGATGAGCTCATGCAAGGCATGACTGTCGCTCGTGCCATCGATGTTGGTTACGACAAGGCTTTTGTCACAATTCTTGATTCCAATCTTACGGCTTTGCTCGTTGCTGTGATCCTGTATTCAATAGGTACGGGGCCGATAAAGGGTTTTGCCATCACAACCGCGGTAGGCGTGGTGACGTCCATGATGACAGCAATCTGGATTTCACGAGCACTGGTCAACTGGCTGTATGGCGGCAATAACGTAAGAAGCATTTCAATCGGCATGAAAATGCCGGAAACAGCCTGATTCCGAACGGAGAATCCAAGTGAAAGATCTAACCATCACCATTCCGTTTATGCGTTATCGATATAAAGGCATGGTATTTTCCGTTGTTCTTGTGCTCGCCTCGATTGTGGCACTTGCGGTTAACGGGCTGAATTATGCGCTGGATTTTACTGGTGGCACGCAAGTCGAAATGCGTTATGCGAGTCCGCCTGATCTGGAGGAGATCCGTCAAACTCTGGCTGACTCCGGCTTCCCCAATAATGAAGTAGTCGCACTTGGTAACGAGGGAAATATAGTAATTCGCATACAGGATGGAGCTGGCGGTGGAAATGCCGATACAGAAGCGGGTGCAACTGCTGTCAAGGTTGAAGAAATATTAAAAGCAGCATCGAACACCGAAGTGAGCCTGGCAAGTAGTGCATTCGTGGGAGCCCAGGTAGGTGACGAGTTAAAAGAACAGGGTGGATTAGGGATGCTTGTGGCGACAGCCCTGCTGATGATCTACATAGGGGTGAGGTTCCAGTATAAATTTGCGATAGGAGCGGTATTGTCGGTCGTCCATGATGTCTTCATTACCTTGGGTTTTCTCGCTGTTACCCAGCTAGATTTTGATCTGAATATCCTGGCATCCATACTCGCGATCATTGGCTATTCACTGAACGACACAGTCGTTGTTGCTGATCGAATAAGGGAAAATTTCAGGATATTGCGTGGCTCTGAACCCGAAGAAATCGTCGATATTGCCGTAAGCCAGACGCTGATTCGTACAACAATTACGGCAGTGACCACGCTGCTCGTATTGTTGGCTTTGTTCTTTTTTGGCGGTCAGGTTCTTTACGGCTTCTCTCTGATTCTTATCGTGGGTGTTCTGGTCGGAACATATTCCTCTATCTATGTTGCATCTTC
>CAIYIP010000298.1 GCA_903926285.1 uncultured Gammaproteobacteria bacterium | reverse complement strand
TGCGGCCCTGACCTCCGGGGTAGACATCGAAGCGCGCTACGATACCGACGTGGACTTCTTCAGCAACCAGGAAGAGTCAATGAACTTTCGCCTCTTTGCTGGTTACCTGGGCGAGAATTCCGTCACCACCACGACGTATCGTGATGATGTCGGCAGCACCAATAGTCCGGAATGGAATGCCACAGCAACGCTTGGTTACAGACTGGGTGATTATGGCGTAAGCCTGGTAGGACGTTATCGCGACAGCGCCTTCATCGGTACCGGCACTGGGACCTCTGGAGCAGCATTCTGGAGACAGGGCGTCGACGTGGATGACAACACGATCGCATCCAACACGGTCGCCAACCTGATATTTAGCTACCGCGGCGAAACGTCCAATGGTGCTGACTGGAATGCCAGCTTCAACATCACCAACGTGCTCGATCGCGAACCACCGATCCTGGCCTCGCAGAGCCAGCGCGGCGGTCAGCAATCCATCAGCAATACGTATGACGCTTACGGCAGGAGGTATCAGTTGAGCTTGAATTACAACTTCTAAAGTTGTGCTCTGTACAACGCGGAACACGGAAGTTCTGCGACAAAAAAGGCCTGCATCGTTGCAGGCCTTTTTTTTGGCCTATAGCGTGCCCATGCCACGTCGTCTCGCGCCAGCCGGGCGCCATCACATTGTCCGATATCCCTGCGCCTGTTTCGCGTAAGGCCAGGGGCGGATCGTGGCACGGATCGTTTTCTGGACGTGACGTTCAACACCCGGCTTGCTGGACCCGCCATCGGGTTCGCCCCAGATGACAGTAACCTCATTACCGAACTCGGCCACGGCTTTGTCGAGGGTGGCTAACGATACCCACTGATGATCTGCGGGAAGATAAGTGGGATAGGTCGATATACCGACGAGTTCATTACCCTTTACCACCATGTCGTAGGGGTGGGCGGCATAATGTGCGTTCGGCATTTCCATGAATTTGCCGTTGTCGTTGCCGTGCAGAATGCTGGACTGCACGGCGAGCACGTCATCGGGGTGCCATTCGAGCGACACTTTCTGGCGGTGAGGCTCGTCTTTCACGCGCTCAAGTGCGGCACGGCCGATGAAGTCATGATCGAAGTTGATGATGCGCCCGTAATCGAGATCCCAGGGCGAGAAGTAGTAGTCTTCAATTTGTTTCGACACGAAGCTGCCGCCGATTGACGCATTGGCCTCGAAGGACGTCGCTGGTAACCACTCGCGATAGGCGCGCATGCTCTCGCCCGTGTAGATCGCCTGCAGGGGCGATGGGATCCAGCCGGCCTCTGCAGCACAGATACCGTAGGCGCGCCCGCCCACCAGGCGCAAATTGAACTCCTTGCCTGCCTCGATGATCGCGTTGCGTACTTCGTCGCGTTCCTCCCATGGTCCCCAGAACTCAAGGCCAGGCGCGCCCGCGAAAGAGTGGCCCAGCGCGCGTATGCGGCGGCCGGCGATCTGGATCTCTCCCATTTTGAAAAAGCCCGGCTTCTCCAGCGGGCCACCGTTGAGTTTTTCCAGCAGCGGCCATGCCTTGGGACCCTGCAGCTCGAAGCGATAGGTCTTGCGCGGCTGCGGGTTGTTGACCAGGCGTTCGTCACGCTCGTAATGCACGTCGTAGCCACCGGTTTCGCAATGAAACTGAATCCAGTTGGCGACAACCGGACGTCCGACGATGTTGACCTTAAGATCTTCGAGGCCGAAGAGAATCATGTCGCCAATGAGCTTGCCGTCGTGATTGCAGCACACCAGCTGCTTGCCCTTGTTGCGGCTGTAGTTCTTGAAGGTGTTGATGCCTACCTCGGAAAGCAGACGCAGCAGGTCGGGCCCTTCTACGTACAGATCAGTCATGTGCAGGGACTGATCCAGCAGCCCTACGTCCTCGCGCCAGGACCGGTGTTCGTCGCGCCAGTTGGTAAATTCGGACTGTACCGGATACTGATAGGCACCCACAGGCACGTCGCGCAGAAACTCCGCCGGGTTGCCTAGTTTGTCGAGTTTGTCTTGCAGGCTTTTGAATTGCATCGTTGGTGCTCCCGTGACTCGTAATGTTGAATAGTTGCGTGATCAGGCGCGTGCTGGTCGAAAGCAGAGAATTGCTACCAGCCATGTCATGGCAGCTGCGAGCAGCATTGGTATGGCGAACACGGCGAAGCTGGCGAAAACGCTGAGGCCCGCACTGATCATGATGCCGCCAACTGCCGGCCCGGCAATGGCGCCGAAGCGGCCAATGCCGATGGCCCAGCCGACTCCGGTGGTTTTTGCCTCAGTCGGATAGAAACGCGTCGCCACCGCGTAGAGTCCGCCGAATCCACCCTGTACCAGAAAGCCGATGAGAATCATGCCGGCATAGAACACGAGCACAGGTGTATGCAGCGCGCCGAAAATCACCATACACGCCGCAGACAACAGGAAGAAGATGCCGATCAGCTTGGCAAGCTCCACACGAGCGGCAAACCATCCCAGCGTAATCAACCCGAAGAATGCGCCGACGTTGAACAGCAGGCTGCCGTTAATGGCTGTACTCAGGGGATAACCCGCTCCCACGCCGATGCGCGGAATCCAGCTGGTCAGGAAATACAGCGTGAAGAACGAGAAGAAGAATGCGCCCCAGATCAGCAGAGTGCCGAAGCGCAAGTCATGGGCAAACAGTCTGCGCACCGGCGAACCAGTAGCAGCTTCGCCCCTGGGCGGGAGATGATCCAGTGGCGGTAGGCCCTGCGCCATGAGATAACGATTGGCGCGCGCAAGCGCATTTTTGGGCTGGCGCACCAGCAGAAACTGCACTGACTCGGGCAGCAACAACCAGACAAAGGGCAGCAGGATGAGCGAGGCAAGGCCAACCAGAAGGAACATTCCACGCCAGCCGTATTCCGGCAACACAATGCCCGCGGCCAAACCCGCCACGGTAGCACCCGCGGGATAACCCGCCACGGCAAACGTCACCGCAAAAGCGCGGTAGCGCGCGGGCGCATATTCCGAGGCCAGCGCCGACAAGCTTGCGAGCATCGCACCAATGCCCAGACCCGTCCAAAAGCGCAGTACAACCAGTTGTTGCAGCGATTCCACGAATGCGGAACCCAGCATCCCGGAGGTGATCGTGAGAGTTCCCAACAGCAGCAAAATCTTCCGGCCCCAGACGTCCGCGAACGGCGCGATGCCGAGCGCGCCGAGCATCATCCCCGCCAGGCCGCTACTGAAGGCCAGGCTGAATATGGCTTCGGATACCTGCCATTCAGCCGTGAGAAGCGGCGCGACGAACGAGACCACCAGCACATCGGCGCCATCAAACATGCTCAACACGAAACAGAACAACAACGTAACAACCTGGAGTTTGGTCCATCCTGCCATGACATGCCCCTGAGTAAGAATCGTTCCGCGGCACCATTCGCTGTGAGGGTGTTCGCTTTCGATTTGGTTTTATAGTTTGTCGATATTGCGGAGTATTTTTCTCATGATTCGCAGCAGATCCTTGCGGTCTCGTTCCCCGAGGTCTGCCAGCAGCGCATTCTCTCTTGCCAAGGCGATTTTTCTGAGCGCCGCATAGATGCGGGTGCCTTCATCCGTCAACTCGTATGGCTTCGTCCGTCCCTGAAAGCGGCCATCAACTTTCTGTACATAGCCCTTTGCTTCCAGGTTATTGACTGCGCGACTCACCGCCCCGGCATCCATGGCAATGAGGCCGACGACATCCTGCGAACTCGCATTACCGAGAGCGAATATCGAGGCAAGCACGCGCCACTCGGCAATACCGATGCCGAATTCCGTAAGGTAGAGCCGCGACGACGTGGTAGCCCACCGGTTGGCAATGGTTCCCAGAAAGAACGGGAAGTATTGGTCGAGGTCGATTGGCTTTTTACTCATCGGGTTACTCTATGCTAGTTAATTTGATGTGTCAAATTAGAAATTTAAAATGAAAAATCAGTATGTCATGGATGTGGCGATCACGGGTTTTTGCGTAAACCTGCCGAGCCAGTAGCAGAGACGCTACGCAATTTCGGAGAATCGGGGATCAGAGCTTATGCATTACGCGCCCAGCAGCCTGCGCGCCAACACCGACTGCATATCACGACGCCCGTCAGCGATCAGGTAGATGACGACCTGGCTGCCTGCCATGCGGTAGATCACGCGGTATGGTTTGAAAAACTTCTGGCGATATTCCTTGATGCCCAATGCGACCAGTTCTTTAGGGTAACTGCCACGCTCCGGAAACCGCGACAAGCTGTCCACAACCTGCATCAACTCATCCAGCACATAGTTGGCATTGGCCACGCAGTCAAAGTCGGAGATGTAGTCGTGAATGGCTTCCAGGTCCTGCTCCGCACCTTGGGTGAGCAGGACTGCAAACCTCGGCCGCGCTGCCATTAGGGCGTGACTCGCTTGGCGCGCAGGCGAGCAACGACGTCCGCAGCAGGTTTAACCTTGCCCGCTACAATGTCCTGATTGCCCAGTGCCAGAATTTTCAGCAGAGCCAGAGTTTCCTGGGTTTCCTCAAACGAGGCCAGGTCCTGCAGGACGGCCTTGGCTTCACCGTTCTGGGTGATAATCATTGGCTCGCGGTCCTCAGCTATACGCGCAAGAACCTCGGCCGCGTTAGCCTTCAGGTAACTGATGGGCTTGATTTGGGATGAGTAGCTCATGGCTAGGCTCCTGATTTTGATGAAGACTGAATATGGTCTTTTTATGGTCTTATTGCAAGAATGGATTATTGTTGCTGGCCCCGTGAAGAAGCCAGGACTTGAAGTTATTTACGGGCCGATGTTAAGGGGAGGGCGACAATACAGTGGGAGAGCTTTGCCATCAGTTCGGCCAAACTAAAGGGGTAGACTTTTGGGCAGACCGTGCTCGCGCAGGCGGAGTTGCTGTGTGCGGAGTGGGTCTGAAGCGCACACGTCGAGTGCGGTAGTTGTATGGCCTCGATGGTGCACGCTGGCGGCCAGCGTCTGGCGCTGCGTCATGCCGCATGAGTACAATCAAATTACACCCTCCCCAGGAATAACAACGATGAGCATCACAAGACTCACATCCGCCACAATCATCAGTAGCCTCAATAGTGTTTTGCTGCTGTCCGCCACGCTTTTGCTGGCGTCCTGCTCGCAGCAACAATCCGCCGAAGCAGAGGATCGACTGGCCATCGTCGAGATGCAGAATCGCTACGTTCTGGCCATGGATTATTTCGATGCCGATGCTTATGCCGCCGTGTTTGCGGAGGATGGCGTGCTGGACTGGGCGCGCGGCGAAGTCATTGGTCGTCCCGCCATTCGTGAGTTCATGGCCACCGGCACCTACGATCTGCGGAAATTGAATTTCCAGCCAGCGCAGACTGAGGAGGGCAAGGAATGGCCACCGGCCGTGCGTCACCTGGTTACCAATCAGGTTATCGAGATCGACGGCGATACTGCGCGCGTCATCTCCTACTGGATGAACTACTCCAACGCCGCTGACCGCCGCAAACTCGAATGGCTGAGCTACGGCAGCTGGGATGATGAGCTGGTGAAAGTAATCGGTGAGTGGCTGTTCAAGCGCCACAAAATCTACAACGAGAATAATCCGAACCGTTTTACTGCAGGGCAGGCGCGTCCGTTGGCCCAATAACTCCCCGCCGCTGCGGCTTGGAGTTACTATTCATCCGATTCCGGGTGCCGATTGACGCCGGTATCTTTATTATGGCTGGCCTCAATCAGTATCCGTCGCAACAACAACCAGAAGGTTCTCATGCGTATTGGTTTTACCCGCAGCACCCTGTACCCGCGGCCAGTTGTTTTCAGTTCAAGTCAATTTTCTTCAGGGCTGAAATCGCGTTTCCTGTCCACGATATGCCTTTGCATGTTGTCCTCGACAGCAATTCTGGCTCAACCCTCAGCCATTGTTCTCGAACAGGACCCGGATGCGCCGGCGCGTAAACGCATCGAGATAGTCCGCACGGATAAAGTCCCGCAGATCGACGGCGTGCTTGACGATGAAATCTGGCGCACCGCCACCGTGATCACGGACGTGCAGCAGTATCAGCCGGTCGATCAGGGCGAGCCTTCCGAGCGTTCGGAGTTTTACCTCACCTACAGTGATCGTTTCCTTTATGTTGGCGCCCGGCTGTACGACAGTGATCCCTCCGGTATCAGTGCGCGGCAGTTGATTCAGAATGGCACCATGCAGTTTGACGATGCCATCGAATTTATTATCGACACATTCAACAACGGACGTACTGGCTATCACTTCCAGATTAATCCGCGGGGTATACGCCAGGACGGCATGTTCGAAAATCCCAACTTCCTCAATCGCGACTGGAGCGGGATCTGGCAGGCCGACAGCCGCATGGATGATCAGGGTTGGACAGCAGAAGCCGCGATCCCGTTCAACACAGTCAATTTCGACCCGACAACTGAAGAGTGGGGCTTCACGATCGCGCGCACGATTGCACGCAGACAGGAGGAGATTGCATGGTCGTCCTTCAACCGCAATCTCAATCCGACGACGACCGGTTTGATCACAGGCATTCGCGATATTCGCCAGGGTGTTGGCCTCGATATCGTTCCATCCATCGCGATGGCGACTGCCAAGGATTACACGAAGGGCACCAGCACCGAGCGTGTGGACCCTTCGTTGAACGTGTTTTATAAAATCACGCCGAACCTGACCAGTGTGTTGACGCTCAACACCGATTTCTCCGCGACCGAGGTCGATAACCGTCAGGTCAACCTGTCGCGCTTTTCTTTGTTCTTCCCTGAAAAACGCGACTTCTTTCTGCAGGACGTGGATATTTTCAGCTTCGGTGGCCGCAGTGGCGGCCAGAACGGTATTCCGTTCTATTCCCGGCGCGTGGGTCTGAGTCGAACGGGTCAGCCTGTCGATATCGATGCGGGATTGAAGTTGACTGGACGTGTCGGTCAGTGGAACGTCGGTGCGATGGCCGTGCAACAAGGGGAAACCGGTTTGCTCGACGCGCAGCAATTATTCGTCGGCCGCGCGGCGCTGAACGTGCTCGGCGAATCCAGTGTAGGCGCGATCTTCACGAGTGGTGATCCAACCAGCGCTATCGCCAACACGCTTGCTGGCGTCGACTTCCGTTACCAGAACACGCGCTTCTCTGACCGTTATACGCTAACCGGAAACACGTTCTATCAGCAGACCGATACCGAAGGGTTGGCCGGCGATGACAAGGCCTACGGCGTGAAGGCCGATCTCGATACCCAGGGCACCGGTGTGGGCGGCAGCATAGGGTATGAATATTTCGGCGAGCACTATCGCCCTGCACTCGGTTTTGCGAATCGCGTTGGCATTGATAATTTCAGCGTGGACACCAGTGCACGCTACTTCGTGCCGGACCATCCCTGGTTGCGTACCCTCAACACCTTTGCCGGCTACGAATATACGCGTCGTCTCGACAGCAAGGAGCTGCAGAGCGAGTCTCTGTTCTGGAACGTTATCAATATCAACACACATCGCGGCGACCAGGTTGGTCTGAACCTTAGTCGCGACCGTGAGGGCCTCGACGAACCTTTCGAAATCAGCCCCGGTGTGATCATCCCTGCCGGTAAATACAGCTTCGTGGATGCTGGTGTGCAGTTCAGGGTGTCCAATCAACGCCTGTTTGCACCCAGCCTGCGCTTGAGCAAGGGCGAGTTCTACGATGGCGACCGCAATCGCGCGACTGTCGGCGCCGAGTGGCGTCCCGATGAACATTTCTTCCTGAACATGAACTACGACTACCAGGACATCAAGCTGCCTGAGGGCGACTTCAAGGTGAAGCTGATAAGTACCAACATTGTTTACGCCTTCAACTCGAGATGGTCATGGATCAATCTGATTCAGTATGACAATGCCTCGAGCAGCGTGGGCATCAACAGCCGCGCGCGGTGGAATCCGCAGGCTGGCGAGGATTTCTATTTCGTGATTAATTATGGTTTTGATTCGGAAGGGGTGTTTTCGCAGATCAGTCGCGAGAAGGCCGAAATCGCCATTAAGTACACCAAGACTTTTCGTTATTGATTACGAAAGAGTGCGTTAAACCCCGAAAGTTGATTTAAGTTTCAGTATTTAAAACTCCAGAGCATCTCTGGAAACGGCTTTTAGCGGTGAATAATCTCCGTATTCACCGCAATCCACGCGGCGATTAATCTTGTTTATGCGGTTAATGCGGGGCACAATCACCGCAGGAGATGCGGAGAATGGCTAAATATATACACCAACAGCAAGAATGGCCGAATTTTCATTGGGACGAGTCCCGCATAGGTCCGCACCTTGCTTCCGTGCGCCACCGGCAGGGGCGGTTGATAGGTCGGATGGAAGCGCTTGGGTTCGATTTGCAAGCGGAAGCTGTGCTCTCAACCCTGACTCAGGATGTGCTCAAGTCCAGTGAAATTGAAGGTGAAATTCTGGACAAGGACCAAGTCCGTTCCTCAATTGCGCGGCGTTTGGGCATGGATATCGGCGCTCTTGCTCCTGCGGATCGCCACGTCGATGGCGTAGTAGAAATGCTGCTCGACGCCACGCAGAAGTATGCGATGCCACTGAGCGATGAGCGCTTGTTCGCATGGCATGCGTCACTATTTCCTGCGGGCCGAAGTGGTATGTCGAAAATCATCGTTGGCGCCTGGCGCGAAACAAGCTCAGGCCCGATGCAGGTGGTTTCGGGACCGATGGGACGCGAGCATGTCCACTACGAAGCGCCTCCGGCGGAAAGTCTCGCAAGAGAGATGTCGGCATTTATAAAGTGGTTTGATGCCAACAGTTCCCCGTTCGATCCAGTACTCAAAGCCGCAATCGCGCATTTGTGGTTTGTCACGATTCACCCCTTTGATGACGGCAACGGCCGTATTGCGCGTGCGATTGCCGATATGACGCTGGCGCGCTCCGAAAATAGCCCGCAGCGTTTCTACAGCATGTCCGCGCAAATCCGTGCAGAGCGAAAAGAATATTACACCATTCTGGAAACTACCCAGAAGGGCAGTCTGGAAATCTCGGCCTGGCTTGACTGGTTTCTCGTTTGTCTTGATCGCGCCATTGCAGGGGCGGAGGCAACGCTTGCCGGCGTTTTGCAAAAGGCCCGCTTTTGGGAAGCCATCAAAGACCAGCCGCTCAACGTTCGGCAACGTGCGGTCATCACTAAACTGCTGGACGGCTTTGAAGGAAAACTCACCTCATCGAAATGGGCACAACTGACCAAATCTTCGCAGGATACGGCTTTGCGTGATATTACCGATCTTGTAGAGCGTGGGGTTCTGGGGAGGGATGGTGCGGGCGGACGGAGCACTAGTTATTCGCTGAAAAGAGTAAGCTGAGAAAGGGCTTTATGGCTGATGTTAAGGGGAGGCGACAAGATGGCACGAGAACTTGGGCAGCATCACGGCCAAACTAAATGTGTGGATTTTTCATCAGACAGCGCACGCGGGTTTTGCGCGTCTTGTACCCAGTGCTCGGCGGAGCCTCGCCCGTTCGCGCGGGCGTGATCTCACGCCACTCGATCTATCCGACTCCTTGGGCTGCCGGCGATGGGGGCGGAGCAGCGGGAAGTGATGCTGGAGGTGAAATCTCTCCGGCCTACTCGACCGGGATCAGTCAACTGATCCATTATGTTGTTTCTTGCGTAAGTAGGCTCTACTTTGCTCAGAGTAAAAATGCCGGTCGCCGTGTCTCATAACGGTCAGGTCGCCGGTGACGCTTTCTAACCAATGGGAAACTAAAATGTCCGCGACGTTTGAGAAACTGATGAATGGATCTGCTGGCGGGTTGGCCTTGCTCCAGGTTTTGGCAGAGAACAGTTTCGACTCTGTGTTGATCACGGATGCATCGACCGAAGGCAAGATTATCTACGCCAACAAGTCGTTCAAAAAACTAACTGGCCACGACCCATCCGAAATAATCGGCAAGTCGCCTCGGATTCTTCAAGGCACGGGAACAGATCCTAAGGTCATAGCGAGGCTTTCCGCAGCATTGAAGTCGGGCGGAAAATTTGAAGGCAAGGCGATTAACTATAAGAAGGATGGCACACCCTTCATCATGTATTGGCGTGTGCTGCCTATCAAAGTTGGCAAGAAAATTTCCGCTTGGGTTGCTATCCAGCGTGAGGGATCGGTCATCTAAGATTTGTATTGTCGCGATTCTGTAATATTTAAACGAGTGCAGAAGCAGAGTCGGAGCGCGTCATCTGGCGCCCAACCATTGGTCGACAGCCGCTTCCCGGTAAGGGTGAGCCTGTCGATCGCCGCAATCGACTGCTACATCGCTTCCCAGGTTGTAGGAGGGTGGGTGGCATTGACTCTGAGATAAAAGGCCCATCATGCGTGTATTGATTGTTGGCGCCAGCAAGGGGATAGGATTGGAAACGCCCCGCCAAGCCCCCGATGCCGGTCATGATGTGCGCGCCTTGGCTCGATCCGCTACCGCAATTGCGGTCACAAAACACGGGAACCGGCGCAAACAGGCAAAAAAAAGCCCCAACTGATAACAGTTGGGGCTTCAGTATTGGTGGTGGGGTGGAACCCTGCGCCAAACCTATGTAACTCAGCGCCTTACGACAGCTGCGAACTCCTGCGGAACGGTGCGGAATCCGGCCCCTGTTGCTGGCAATCCTACCAGTTCTGCCCAGCCCACGGCACCAGCCAAGCGCATCACCCAGGACGCCAGTTCGATTCCCGTATGCGGAATTGAACCCGCGTCCGCGTTCTTCGCCAGAGTCCGTCCGCAAGCCTACAGTCCCAATTTTAGATCATTCGGCCGATTTGGCGGGCATTCGCCAAATTGGGATGACCGCCAATCTCGCTTAGTTCGATGCTGCGACTGGTAGCCAGCCGACAACCCAGCTTGCCGAACAAGGCGTGGCGCGTATTGACAACAGCTACACGCTCGGCTATTCTTCGTGTATCTATTGTGTATGCGCTCAAAGGAGAAAACCATGCGCGACGCCGCCATTAATCTACGGGCACTGCCCGCGCAGCGAGACTTGATTGATCACGCTGCAACTTTGCTGGGCAAGAACCGTTCGGACTTCATGCTCGAGGCCGCCTGCGACAAAGCGCAGGCGGTAGTACTTGACCAAGTGTTCTTCAGTCTGAATGCCGACAAGTTCCAGCAGTTCACGGCAATGCTCGACGCCCCGCCCAGCCACAATCCAGGGCTTGAGCGCCTCATGGCCGTGGCGGCTCCTTGGGCCACAGTCAAGGCATGAGCTTGCAACTCAACGCACCTCAGCCGCTCGCGGCCACCCACATTTTGGATGAATTTGAGTGCGGCGAGGCCGTTCTCGACGAGTGGCTCAAGCGCCGCGCAATGACCAACCAAATGAGCGGTGCCAGCCGCACGTTTGTAGTGACGGATCAGGACAGCCGTGTTTACGCCTACTACGCCTTGGCTGCAGGCGCTGTCTCGCACCAGATGGCAACCAGCTCGGTGCGCAGGAATATGCCTGATCCAGTTCCGGTGATGGTGCTGGCTCGGCTGGCGGTTGATCATCGAGCACAGGGTATCAAGCTTGGCGCATCCCTCCTGCAAGACGCCGTCAACCGGGCGGTGGTGGTTTCTCAGAACGCCGGTGTCCGAGCGTTGCTGGTACATGCGCTTCACGACCGAGCCAAGGAGTTCTACGAACACTATGGTTTTCAGTCGTCGCCGTTGCATCCGATGACGCTGATGCTGAGATTGAATACCAGCAAGCCATGAGCGCCCGCGCTTGGCTTCTTCGGCGAACAGCGTTGTCATGGTGACATTTGCCGTGGAGACGAAAATGCACTACCCCGTGATGACTGAGCAGCAAGTGGCAGCCCGATGGAAAGTCAGCCTGAAAACAATGCGGCGCTGGCTGCAGGACAAAGTTGGCCCGACGTGGCACAAACTTTTTCATCACGTCCGTTACCACGAGGCAGACGTTTTCGACTTTGAACAGCAGAGCGCACAGCACTGGCAGACAATTCTTGGCGACCGCGAACGCGTTCCCCGCATCGTGACGCACCCACCGAAGGGCTCAGCAGCCCCCGCCGAGCAGTACGCCTGATCCGGCAGTGCACTACGTCAGCGCCAAGGAAGTCGTCGCCGCCACTGGGTTGCCAATCTATCTATTTCGAGATTGCGCCGAACGTGAGCGCAAACGCTTCCCACATTTGATGCTGGTCGGAAACCTGCGCTTCTCGATGGAATCCATTTTGCAGTGGGAATTGGCGAACAGTGTGCCGGGCATCGCGCCGGAACCGCCTCCAGCCACAGCACAAACAGACCCTCAATCCGAGACGCCGGTGCGCATCCCGCGCAAACACGCGGTAGTAGGCAAAAAAAAGCCAACCGGTTAGGGTTGGCTTTTAAGGTATTGGTGGAGGCGGGGGGATTTGAACCCCCGTCCGCCAGTCCTCTGCCCTTGGATCTACATGTTTAGCGTCGTTGACTGAGTTAGCCTTGCACCGCCCAACGGGCAGGGTGTGAAAGGCGAGCCCGACTTAGTTTAGCGATTGGGCGCCAGGCGTACCTTCTTCGCGATCCTGTTCTATATGACAATTGCAAATCACCGGTTTACAGGCATCCCGGGGCAATCGCTAGCGGCCCTTAGGCTGCTAGAGCGTAGCTATCGTCGTTGGCAACTAAAAGTTGCAGTAATTGATTTACGAGAGTTACTACCCTCTCGACATGCCCCTCGGGTTTTGTAACCGGCGTCGAATCCAGAGCGCCCCCCAAAAGAGTGTACATGGTAACACTGATCAAACCTGTTATGGCTGCTGGTGTTTGTACACAGCATAGATTGAGGCATTCAGAGGAATTTCAAGGAGTCGATCCAGAGATGTGAGTGTCGCTCGCATGCTCGCATGGCGATTGCAACAATCGGAGCTTTATGCAGAATTTGAATTGCCTGCAGTATGTCAGAAAAAATTCCGGCCACTAAAACAAAACAGGCGCCCTGAGGCGCCTGCGAATTGTTGTGCTTTGACGAGTGATGATCAGAAATCAGCCTGTGTCTGGCCTTGGGCATCAACTGGATGCCGATCGTTTTCATCACACACATATTCAAGAATGTCCCAGGTACGATCACGACGGAACGTGTGCGTGCGATGCCAGGGTTGCGCGAGAACGTTGGGATCTTCAAACGTGAAATCGAGATGCATGATGTCTTTGTTCTCGGGGTCGAGATAAATGCGTTCGTTGATTGTCAGGGCATCGCTATTGGTGATGCCGGGTTCGCCCAGCCGCTGGCCGGGCTTAGTGCCGATGGTGTCGATTATGAGCGTATCGCCTTCCCAGCGGCCCACCGAGTAACCGTAGTAATTGGGGTCAAGCTCATCAGGTGTTGGCAGCTCGCGGCCATCGGTAAACACGCGGCGTACCATCATCAGCGCTTCCTGGTTGATCACGATCTTGCCGGGCGTGAACAGAAACTCGAGGCTGTAGGGCATGGTCATCATGGTGGGCATGCCATCAGTATTACAGTTTGAAGTGCCTTCGGGAATTTCGTAAAAAGGGTTGGCAGCCACTTTGGCGCGCTCAGCTTCGTAATGTGTCTTGTATTCGCCAAGCAGCAACGGAGCGTCTCCGCCGATGCGACCTATATTAGGTTGCCAGATGCCGCGCCAGTCGGGCAGTTTGTCGAGTTCGGCATAACTGACGGTGTCGGAACTGGCCGGATAGATTGGTCGTGCTTCGGGTTGGGCCACTACGGCACTAGCAATCGCAACGGCGAGCGCAAGAGCTGGAGTAAGGATTCGTGCAAATTTCATATTGGGCACCTGCTATTGACGAGTCTTATTGTGGTGGTTGGGCGGATTGTATTGGTCTCGCACCTGCATCGCGCTGGACTAGCAGAGATTAGGGTGTTGCTGCGGCCGGTGGCGCACACACCGCCTGCGCGTCACCCACGTCGCAGTATTATTGGCCATTATCGATCTTGACCGTAAAGAAGCGACCACCCGGCTTGCCGTTGAAGTAAGG
>CAIYIP010000297.1 GCA_903926285.1 uncultured Gammaproteobacteria bacterium | reverse complement strand
TATACTTGGTTCCCGCATGTAGGTTCGGTCCGCGTAGATGGTCCTTACAACGTTACCGGCACCGGCAATTCACCCAGTCGTCAGGCGGTGATGCTATGCAGCCCGGCCAATGCCGATGAAGAGCCAGCCTGCGCCAGCCAGATCATCACTCATCTTGCCGACGTTGCTTATCGTGGCAAGACTACTCCCGAAGATATCGAAACCCTCATGAGCTTCTACGAGCTTGGGCGTCAGAGCGGCAACTTTGATGCGGGTGTTGAAATGGCACTCCAGCGGGTACTGGCTTCGCCCAAATTCATCTACCGTATTGAAGATGAGCCTGCCGAGCTGGCCCTTGATGAAACCTATAAGGTCAGCGATATCGACCTCGCTTCACGGTTGTCCTTCTTCCTCTGGAGCAGCATTCCTGACCAGGAATTGCTGGAGCTCGCGAAGGAAGCAAAACTGAGCGACGACGGGGTTCTCGAGCAGCAGGTTTCGCGCATGCTGGAAGATCCAAAATCCAAAGCCATGACGGCCAACTTCGCAGGCCAGTGGTTGACCTTGCGTAATCTGGAATCACAAGCACCGGTTGTGGATCAGTTCCCCGATTTTGACAACCTGCTGCGTGAATCCTTCCGGATCGAAACCGAAATGCTGTTCGACAGCCTAATCCGCGAAAACCGGCCTGTGACCGAACTGCTCACAGCCGACTACACCTTTGTAAACGAAAGACTGGCCATGCATTACGGCATTCCCGGAGTGAAAGGTGAAAGATTCCGCCGCGTACAACTGGACGGTGACCTTGCGATCCGTCGCGGTATTCTGGGCAAAGGCAGCATGTTGACTGTTGCGGCACAGCCTGGCCGTACGTCACCCGTAATGCGTGGACATTGGACGCTGGCCAACATCATTGGTATTGAGCCACCGCCACCGCCACCCAACGTACCTGCTCTGGAAGCAAAAGAAACAGACGCCGCCGGCAATGGTGTAGTTCCCTCCATGCGCGAGCGTATGGAAGAACATCGTGCGAATCCTGCGTGTCAGGGCTGTCACCGCCTGATGGATCCCATCGGTTTTGCGCTCGAAACTTTTGATGCAGTAGGTAAATACCGCACTACCGACAATGGCAGTTCAATTGATACTTCAGGCGAGCTTTATGATGGCACCCCCATCAAGACTGCGGCCGACCTCGGCGCCTTCCTGGTACGGTACGAGGACAGCTACCTGCGCAACGCAACCCAGCGCCTGCTGACTTACGCACTTGGCCGCGGTATCGAATACGAAGACATGCCGCTGGTGCGCAAAGTTCAAGCCGATGCCGCCAGTGATGGGTTCCTTTTCCACTCGCTGGTCACCGCGATTGTAAAAAGCGAGGCCTTCCTGAATAACGCCAAAACAGAAGTAAGTGCAAAAGAGTCAACAGAAGCAACCGTCGGTATGGTTTCCGATACTGCAGCTACCGCAACAGGAGGTTTATAGTCATGTTTGTAACGAGGAAAGCTCTACATAGAAGAACCTTTCTCAGAGGCATGGGCGCCACATTGGCACTGCCGCTGCTCGAATCCATGTTCCCGGCATTTGCAACGCTTGCGCAGGCACAAGCCCTTAAGGTTAACCGCTTCACGGGTATCTTCCTGCCACATGGCGCGGCACCCGGCTATTGGGAGCCTAAAAGCTCCGAGGCAGGTTTTGAGTATCCGTTCGTCTGGAAACCACTCGAACACCTGCGCGAAAAAGTCGTGCTGACAAGCGGCATGTGGTCGCAGTCTGCGGAAAATCCTCCGGGCGTAACGGGTGCCGACCATTTTGTCGCATCTGCATTCCTCGCCGGCGTTAAGCCCAAGAAAACCGCAGGCGCCGACGTCGAAGTGGCTACCACCCTCGACCAGATCCTCGCCCAGAACATCGGCCAGTCCAATCTGCTGCCTTCACTGCAGCTGGCGGTGGAAGATCCGGGTTCCAACTCCACGAACTGTGGCGAAGGTTACAGCTGCATTTACACCAACACGATTTCGTGGGCTTCACCGACGCGTCCGATGCCCATGGAAATCAATCCACAGGTAGTATTCGAAAGAATGTTCGGCAGTGGTGGTACTCCGGAAGAGCGCGCCTTGCGTCGCAGCCAGCAGCGCAGCATCCTGGATTCCGTGACTCAGGACCTCAGCAAACTCAAAACCCAGGTAGCCGCACCCGACCGTATCCGTCTTGATCAGTATTTTGAAGACGTACGTGAAATCGAGCGTCGCCTGCAAATCGCCCAAACTACTTCGTCCGCTGTGCCGAGTTCCACGATTTTTCCCTTATACATGACTGCGATCCGATCTGCTACATAATGCACAACACCGAGGTCATGGGAAATGAAGACCATGGTGAGACCGAGATCGGCCTGCAATTTTTTG
>CAIYIP010000296.1 GCA_903926285.1 uncultured Gammaproteobacteria bacterium | reverse complement strand
GGCAAAGGGCTCCAAAGCGCAGATCAATCCTGAAACGGGTGAGCGGTGGGGAGCGCCGGAAGTAGCAGACAACATTGCACTCGAAGAACTGGAATCTGCGCGTGCACTTGATCAGCGTGGCACGGATGCAATGGTGGCATTCCTGCGTATGCTGACAGACAAGCGTTATGAGCCGTTGCTGGAGTTTGAGGAGTAATCAGGCAGGTAGTATCACTGCACTTTTAAGGCGCCACCTTCACTCACCGCCGACTGAAACACAGCCAGCGGCAAGTCAGTGTCTCTTACTGAAACGGGTGTTTCAGAATAATCGTCTCATCACGATCGGGCCCGGTGGAGATAATGTCTACCGGCGCATCAATTTTCTCTTCAATATACTTGATGTAGTTGCGCGCATTCACGGGCAGCTGCTCAAGTGTGCGAGCGCCAACAGTAGACTCTTTCCACCCCGGCAATTCTTCGTAAACCGGCTCTAGCGTGTTGTAGCTATCGAAGCTGGTCAGGCAGGACATCGAGCTTGAGTTGTTGCCCTTGTAGCCAACGCAAACTTTTACTGTGTCCAGTCCATCGAGCACATCAAGTTTGGTCAGGCATATGCCTGATACGCTGTTGATGCGAATCGCGAGCTTGACGGCAGCGGCATCAAACCAGCCGCAGCGACGGTTGCGTCCGGTGGAGGCACCAATTTCCTGGCCCTTGCGGAATAACATCTCACCAACTTCATCAAACAGTTCGGTCGGGAAGGGACCACTACCGACGCGCGTGGTGTAAGCCTTGGTAATGCCGAGCACGTAATCGAGATACAGCGGACCATAACCACTACCGGTAGCGGTACCGCCGGCAGTTGTGTTGGAAGATGTGACAAACGGATAAGTGCCATGGTCAATGTCTAGCAGCGAACCTTGCGCACCTTCAAATAGAATGCTCTGGTTATTCTTGCGCGCGGTATGCAGCAGGTCGATGGTGTCGCACACCATGGGACGGATACGTTCAGCCATTGTGAGTGTGGAGTCGAGTGTATGCTGGAAGTTGATCGCAGGAACTTTGAAATATTGGGTCAGGATAAAGTTATGGTATTCCATGACTTCTTCGAGACGTTCGCTAAAATATTTGGCATTCATCAATTCGCCCAGGCGAATGCCACGGCGTGCTGCCTTGTCTTCATAAGCGGGGCCAATCCCACGACCGGTCGTACCAATCTTGTTGGCACCTTTCTGTTTTTCACGCGCTTGGTCGAGCGCTGCGTGATAAGGCAGGATCAGCGGACAAGCTGCACTGATTTTGAGGTTGGTGCTTGCATCAATGCCCTGTACAGCAATTTCATCCATTTCCTTGAGCAGTGCTTCGGGCGACAACACAACACCGTTGCCAATGACACAGGTAACACCTTCGCGCAGGACGCCGGAGGGCAACAGATGCAGGACAGTTTTTTTACCGCCGATAACCAGAGTATGGCCAGCATTGTGGCCGCCCTGGAAGCGCACCACGTGTGATGCCTTTTCTGTGAGCAGATCAACAATCTTGCCCTTGCCTTCATCGCCCCATTGGGTGCCGAGAACTACTACACTTTTACCCATGTTTTACCCGTGACTTCATCATGCTGCCCCGCAGGGCGAAATTATTAAGAGTTATTGTCTTGCTTATTGTGAGAGAACAAAAAGTGAATTTGCGGCGTTCAAGCCTGTATCAGTGGACGCCATATACCTTCCAGGTATCCCCTTCCTTGACCAGCTGTTGTGTGCAACCCATCGTTGCTGCCATTTCTGTCTGGCTTGAAAATGCCTGCACGACACGATGACCTTGCGCACGTAACTGATCGATAGTCTTTTGCAGAGCGGGGTCAGCAATGGCTGGCGCAAAAATTTTGCTGCCTATCGTGAAATCGCGCTTGCCAAGACTGAGCAGGGTTTTGAGGTCGGCATCAAAACCAGTGGCGGCGCGCGCGCGGCCGAAGACGGCGCCAATATCATCATAACGGCCACCGTTTGCTATCGCTTCGCCATGGCCAGCCACATAAGCCGAAAAAATAATGCCGGTGTGATAATCGTAGCCGCGCAATTCACACAGATCGAAATACAGTTGTTGTGACGGGAAACTGCTGCGTATGCACTCGGCAATCGTACGCAGCTGCTTAAGCGCTTCTTGCAGAATTGTCTGTGTTGGCGTCGACAGGCAGCTGTCCATCTCGGCAAAAATAATTTCAGCTTGCCCAAGTATCGCCATGTCTCCGTGCAGCGTAGGCAGCAACGCCAGACAATTACGCAGCTGAGGTGCGATGTTGCTGATTTCCAGCAGCTTGGTGATATCCGCAGTGGCCTTGTTCTGCATCGCGGTGAACAGCTTTTCTTCAAGATCTTCCGAGAGGTTCGCGGCCTTGAGCAGCGTGCGGCAGATAAGGTTATGACCAAGCGCAAGCAGAGGTGCTTTTACGCCGGCTATATTCAAGGTGTTCAACATGAGACTGATTACTTCGACATCGCTTTCAGTGCCGCTGTGGCCGTAAAGTTCGGCGCCGATCAGTTGCGGGCTGCGTGAGCCGAGTTGGCCCTTGGGACGTGTTATGAGCACACTGTCGGCATAACACAGGCGGGTAGGGCCATTCTGTTGCAACACATGGGCATCGATGCGGGCAGCCTGGGTCGAAATGTCGGCGCGCACGCCCATGTTCTTACCACTGAGCTGATCCACAATATTGAACGTACTTAACTGCAATTCGTGGCTTGGCACTACGAGCAGGGAATCGAGAAATTCGATGAGTGGAGTCTTTATGAGGTCGTAACCCCAGGTGTTATACAGATCCAGGATTTCGCGCCGCAGGGTTTCCAGCTGGTTAGCCCTGGGAGGCAGTATTTCATCTACGCCATCCGGCAGCAGCCAGCGATTTGCTTTGTTAGTCATGGAAGTCAGTTGGCTCCGAGCCCTAATTAATCAGATAAAGCAAAAGTGTTCCCACAATCGTGCTCGCCAAACCAATTTGCCGCAGCTTGTTGTTATCAATCTGCGGCAAAGCGGCTCCCTGTGAAAGTCACAGTCAGTGAGCGCCAGCGAGCGGGATATAAAAACGGAACTATACCTTCCAGCACTAGCATCAATGCAAAACGCTACCAAAAGCCCATGCCAAATAAGTGCAGGGGCTAGGGCAGGTTACTGCTTTTCAAATATTTAAAAAATTCACTATCGGGACTTAATAGCAACAAGTCGCCGTTATCGCGGAACGTTTCGCGGTAGGCGCTCAGGCTGCGGGTAAATTCGTAGAATTCAGGGTCCTTGCTGAAGGCGGAAGCATAGATCGCGGCAGCCAATGCATCACCTTCACCGCGAATTTGTTCAGCATCACGATAGGCTTCGGCTTCGATGACGATCTGCTGACGGTCTGCATCAGCCCTGATGCCTTCAGCCACTTCCTCGCCGGTGGAACGCAGTTCCTGAGCTTCTTCCTGACGTGAGGTATTCATGCGCTTGAACACAGAGTCGCTGACCAAGGGCGGTAAATCAATTTTCTTGACGCGCACATCAATCACTTCAATGCCCAATTCTTCCTGCACCATCGAATTCAGGTTCGCCGTAAGATCCGTCATCAGCAGGTCTCGTTGACCGGACACAACTTCATGCACGGTGCGCACACCGAACTGGTTGCGCAAGCCATTGTTGATGCGCTGGGCCAACAGATTTTCGGCAGTGCTTTTATCACCTGACGTACTGGTATAAAACCGTGCGGTATTTGAGATGCGCCATTTTGCGTAAGAGTCGACTTCCAGATAGTTTTTCTCGGCAGTCAGATAACTTTCGGTATCAGCATCCAGGGTCTGAATACGGCCGTCAAAAATGCGCACTGCGTGGACGCCCGGGATCTTGAAATGCAGGCCCGGTACGACGTCGCTATTGGTAACTTCACCAAAAGTCAGCAGCACGGCCTTGTCGATCTCTCTGACAACATACAGACAGTTATAGGCTGCAAGAACCACCAGGGCGATTGCAAACAGCGAAAGATTGCTTGAGTTTTTCATTAGCGTCCTACTCCTCTTGCAGGGGTGTCTCGCGAAGTGTTCACGGTTGAGGTGGCTCCCTGGTTGCCAATAATTTCAGGACCGCTCGTTACAACAGGCGTGCGGCGGGCCTGTTGCTGTTGAAGCAACTGATCCAGAGGCAGGTACATCATGTTATTGCCGCCTTCCACATCAACCATAACCTTGGAGCTATTGGCCAGCACATCCTGCATCGCATCAATATACAAACGCTGGCGGGTTACTTCCGGAGCTTTCTGATATTCCACCAAGAGTTGCTCGAAACGCTGGGATTCACCTTGCGCTTGGGCAATGACCTGTTCTTTATAGGCGCTGGCTTCCTGAATCTGCCTGAGCGCGAAGCCCCTGGCTTCGGGTACGCGCTGGTTGGCATAGGCGCGGGCTGTGTTCTGGGATGACTGGTTATCTTCACGCGCCTTGATGACATC
>CAIYIP010000295.1 GCA_903926285.1 uncultured Gammaproteobacteria bacterium | reverse complement strand
GGTGGATGGCATATCGGGGGGCAGGCTGGCGCTTGGCGTGGTGCGTGGCAATGCTGTGACACCCCAACCATCTTCATAGGGTGTGCGCATTGTCGTGTAAAGATGCAGCTTGCGGATTTTCCACACGCCATCTTCAAAAATATATTCATTTTCATAAACACCTGTACCCCAGTGATGGCTCACACCAGCAACTGCTTCCTGGGAAAAAACATGCCAGCGGCCTTTCGCAGTACCGTCTGGATGAACAGATATCACCGGCTGCAGTTGCATTTGGTCATTGAGAATACCCTGTTGTGGTCCCTCGGCAGTCTTGCTTTGCAAATACGCGAGGATACGTGTCTTGCCGACATACACACCCTCGCCGCCGATTTCGATTGTGCCATTTTCTGCGAACAGGTCCGCTGCTTGTGTCCACTGACTCTTGTCGATGTAGAAACCATAAATGCGCTGCAGGTTTTCGATTGCATTTTCGGCTTCAAGGCCAACAATTTCAGCCTGTAATTGTGCGGCTTCGATAGCCAGCTGATGCAGCTCTGTATTGGTGTCCTGGGCATGAGCCTGCGGCAGCCACGCTGTAAAAGGAGAGCCGAGCAAAACTGTTGCCAGCAACTTTTTGGCAGTGTTGATTTTCATTATTGCTGTACTCCTGATGCAGCTTCCGTTGCTGTTGCAGCCTCAGGCACATATTTGCCAACAGGATTGGCGAACGAAAAAGGCGGCAGATATGTTTGCGGCCAGGAACCGTGATCGTCAGTAGGTGGTGCATCTGGCGGCAGTGTGCCGGACACCCATATGCCATTGTTGGCATCCGCGTTTTTGGCCCAGCCACCTGCGTACGACACAAGGATAGCCTGCTGCCACCACAGTTTGCTGATCCTCCACACACCGTCTTCCTTTACATATTCATTTTCAAACGGACCTTCACCCCACAATGCTTGTTCACCGAGTTGGCCTGTCAACATCAGGTTACGCCAACGTGCCTTGGCACTGCGGCCATCTTCACTCAGCGTAACTACCGGCATCAGTTGCAACTGCTCGTTCAGCTGGCCTTCGCGCAAACCCTGTTGGCCATCACCAAGCGCATAAAAATACGCGCGAATGCGTTCCTTGCCGACATAGACACCATCGCGCGCCATCTCAAGCGTGGCGTTGTCTGCAAACAAGGGTACAACTTCGTCCCACAAGGCTTCTTCAACGTAATAACCGTAAGTGCGTTGCAAGCGTTTGATGGCGTTGGCATCTTTCACCCGCTGTGCCTGTTGTTGCAGCATTGCGAGTTGGCTGCGCAGCGCTGCCATACGTACAGCATCTGCTTCAGTGGATTCAACAGTAACGGCGGCCTGATTAGTTGACTCTGCTATATCGCTGCATCCTTGTAACACACCCAAAGCCACTATCAGCCAAAACGGAAAAAGAGGTGAGTTTAGTTTCATTGTGCTTCTCTCGGCAGGATTTTTGTTGGTCCTCGATGTTGCAAGCAAAGCAATAATGCCAAGTTTGCGTGGTTTATATACCACGTTCCAATTTCTCTACGCCATCGGTTCTGCCAGGAAAAGTGCTACGAAAGAGGAAATATGTTAAGGGAGGCTGAATGACCACAGGCCTGGCATTTTGTCCAAGACAAAATCGCTGTACACTCTTCCCATGTCAAAATTGATTTTTTCACGTCGTTTATTGCTCATCATTTCCATGTTGGTGATGGCTTTGCCCGCTCGTGGCCTTTACGCGCAGGAACATCCCGCTGTTTCCGGCAAGTGGCTGTTCAATGCAGAGCTCAGTGATAACACGGATAAAAAAGTGGAAGCCTCACTAAAAGCAGCAGGTGAAAAAATTACCCGCAAACTGTTTGACCGTCGCCAGGATCGTTATCGCGGCGGGCCTGTCGAACAGGAGCTTTATGATCGCATTTCGTATGACCGCGAGCTTACTATCAGCGTGGACGGCGAAGGTTATATATTCACGTATGCCGATAATTTTGTGCGACCGGTTTATACCGATAATCGTAGCCGGTCAGTTAGCCTGGCGGGCCTTGATGAAGTGGAAGACTTTTCGTTTGCCCACTGGGAAGGCGAGCGTTTGATGGTGGAAGCACGACCAAGGGATGGCGGCTATGCGGACGAAACCTACAGCCTGATCAACAATGGCACGCAACTACAGATGGAGCTCTACATTCAACCCAAGGGGTTTTTTGCCCCCATCGAATTGAAGCGTGTCTTTGACCGCCAGCTCGCACGCTGAAGTTCGCAATTTCCGCTTGTATATCCTGCCTACAACAGTCCAAACCAGCTGATAGTTGATTTGTTGACAGCGATGCCCGCGATATAGACAAAGGTAAAAATGGCGAGAAAAAACGCGCCAATACGAATGAGTTTGGTGCGCCCGCGATTCAGCGCAATACCAACAAATAGCAGATACACCATCAGCAAGCTTATCTTGAGCGTGAGCCACAATTGGCTGAACAACCCGAAATTGACCATAAACGCCATCGTTGCGCCGCTCGCCAGAAAAACTGTATCGATTAGATGCGGAGTAACGAGTACCACCTTGTGATGTTGCCACTTCGATTCGATCACCATCAAATAAGCGCGCAGCAAAAAGCCCGTGAAGCTCATCAGGGCACAGATCATATGGATGGTTTTAATAGTCAAATACATGGTAATTATCTCCAAGCACCACTACCAGAGCCACCAGTATTTCCAGCGCCACTATTTGGGCCGTTTCCTCCACCAGTAGATGTTATTGTGGAAAAAATAGAATCACT
>CAIYIP010000294.1 GCA_903926285.1 uncultured Gammaproteobacteria bacterium | reverse complement strand
TCTTATTATCGGTAGTTTTCTTAACGTAGTGATCTACCGCCTCCCCCTGATGATGGAACGTGACTGGCGTGGACAATGCCATGAGTTCCTGGAATTGGCGGCACCGGTTCCCGAAGGCGCTGCCCCTGCCAAGTTCAATCTTGCCGAGCCTGGATCTCACTGTCCGAATTGCAAACATGCAATTGGTGCTAGCGAGAACATTCCTGTTTTAAGTTATGTAATACAGGGCGGCAAGTGTGCCCATTGCAAAAGCCAGATTTCCCCGTGTTATCCAATTCTCGAAACTGTCACGGCAATATTCTCCACTATTGTCGTCGCCAACTTTGGCCTTAGCTGGCTGACTCTGGCCTTGCTGATATTTACGTGGGCACTTATTGTTCTGACGATGATTGATTTTGATACGCAGCTGTTACCGGATGACATTACACTTCCTCTGCTGTGGCTGGGCCTGATCATCAACAGCATGGGCATGCTGACAAGCATTGAAGATGCCGTGTGGGGCGCAGTAGCCGGCTACCTGATGTTGTGGAGCATCTACTGGGCTTTCAAATTGCTGACCGGAAGAGAAGGCATGGGTTATGGCGATTTCAAATTGCTGGCTGCACTGGGTGCGTGGCTCGGATGGCAGGCGCTGCCGCAGATTATTCTGTTGTCGTCTTTTGTCGGTGCCGTAGTCGGCATCAGCATGATCGTGATGAAAGGGCGCGACAAAAATATTCCGATTCCGTTTGGCCCCTATCTCGCGAGTGCAGGTTTTCTTGCGCTGTTCTGGAGCGATGACCTGAGCGCTCTCTTCTTTAATTTTATGGTGTAGGCGTGGCCCAACCTTACATCGTTGGCCTCACTGGTGGCATCGGCAGCGGTAAAACTACGGTAAGCAACATGCTCCGCAGTCAGGGTGTTGAAGTAATTGATGCGGATGAAATCAGCCGCTCACTGTTAACCCCTGGTTCTTTTGCGCTAGAGGAATTGACCAGACATTTTGGCGAGCAAATACTCAATGCAGATAACTCCTTAAACCGTGCCGCCTTGCGAGAGCTAATTTTTAATGACTCGGCAGCCAGGCTCTGGACGGATAATTTACTACATCCCTTGATTCGCGAAGCGATACTGGTGCTTGTCAGGAACTCTAATAGCGGCTGGCTAGTGCTATCCGCACCATTGTTGCTCGAAAGCGCCGCATACGGTTTTGTCGACAGGGTTCTTGTTGTGGATAGCCCGGAACAATTACAGATCGAACGCAGCCTGCAGCGTGACAATGCCAATGTGGAGCAGATAGAAAAAATCATGGTCGCCCAGTTATCACGCAAGGCCCGGCTTGCTGCGGCCGATGACATAATCAGAAATGATGGTGACATAGCCCACCTCCAGCACCAGGTTGCCAAGCTGAAACTTTTTTACGAGGAGCAGGCCAATGTCAGGCATCAAACAGGTTAATTGCCCAACGTGCCAGAAAATTGTGCCGTGGAACGAAACAGAACCCTTCCGTCCGTTTTGCGGCAAAAAATGCCAGTTGATCGATTTCGGCGAGTGGGCGGCTGAGCGTCACGCAATTCCGGCTGAAAAGCCACTTGCAGAATTCGATGAAGACGATCTTGACGACTAATAATTTCCAGTACTATTCGCTCCAACAACTAGTACCACCATGCACTTCGACAGTGCAGACGTCAGCGCCAAGCCTCATTTTTAACGCTCGACGACTTGCGCAATAAGTCTCGAACCCCCTGCCGCATTTACTCAGGTTAACCAGGACCACTTCGTGCGCGTGCTGAACTGGTACGACAACGAATGGGGTTATTCGAGCAGGCTGTGTGATTTGCTGCGCCTACTCAGTCTCTGGTAATACATCTTCGAGAGGTGCTGGGAATTTGTATGCCTGCAAGGCCCTGACGATGGGAGTGTTCGCTTCAGGAAAAGCATAAGCGTGCAGGTTGTCTACATGCACCCATGTAGCAAAATAGGGACAGATTTATTTTTCATAACTCGAACATCTAAAAAAAGCATCTGTCCCTTTTTTTCAAAGGATGACTGGAGGATGACTGGGACACTCACTTCTTATCCCTTCTTATCCCTCACTTCTTATCCTTGGACTACAGCCGACTCAGGGAGCGGGCCACATCATGTTGCCCTGTGAATCGAGCAATCCCATTTCCTTCAGTTTGGCGACATACTGCTCGCCAGCACGTGCGGAAGGTGAGCCGTTCAGGTTTGCCGCCGCCACGATGTTCATATCGGTAAAGGTACCCTTGGCAATGTCGATCATGTCGG
>CAIYIP010000293.1 GCA_903926285.1 uncultured Gammaproteobacteria bacterium | reverse complement strand
TCGGTTAATACGTGCGTATTTTTGGTTCAAATACCGGTACCGTCTTCGGCGCAAAATTTACAGCCCTCTTACCAACAGTCTTGGTATCAGGGTAATAAATGGAATGGCACAGCCAGTTCACATCATCGCGTTCAGTAAAGTCATCACGGGCATGGGCACCTCGGCTTTCGGTCCTGCCTTCGGCGGCGATGGCAGTGGCTTCGGCTACTTCGAACAGATTTTCCAGCTCCAGGGCCTCGATTCGTGCTGTATTAAACGTCATGCTCTTGTCTTCAAGACTCACGTTAGCGACACGTTCCCGCAGTAGCTTGAGTTTTTCGATGCCATCACGCATGAATTTGCCACTGCGGAATACACCAAAATAGTTTTGCATGGTATTTTGCAGCTCTTTTCGCAATACCGAAACCTGCTCACCGGAGGTGGAATCGTTGAGGCGTTGCAAACGCTGCATGGCACTCTCAATATCGGTTTCGGAAGCGGTCCTTTGTTCTACTCCCTGGCGCAGCATCTTTTCGATATGAATGCCAGCTGCACGCCCAAATACGATAAGATCTATCAGTGAATTACCGCCGAGCCGATTGGCGCCATGTACGGATACACAGGCGGCTTCACCGACAGCAAATAGACCTTCAATAATTTTATCGTTCCCGTCTTTATCAACGGTCAGAGCCTGGCCGTTTACATTGGTGGGTATGCCACCCATCATGTAATGGCAGGTGGGAACAACGGGTATTGGTTCCTTGACTGGATCGACGTGAGCAAAGGTGCGCGACAGCTCAAGAATTCCGGGAAGTTTTGCGTTCAGTTCTGCCTCTCCTAGGTGATCCAGCTTAAGCAGCACATGATCACCTTGAGGGCCACAGCCACGGCCTTCCAGGATTTCGAGCACCATGGAACGGGCCACAACATCGCGGCCAGCAAGGTCCTTGGCATTAGGTGCATAACGTTCCATAAAACGTTCACCATTTTTGTTTAGCAGATAACCACCTTCACCACGACAACCTTCAGTCACGAGTGTACCTGCGCCATAAATGCCGGTAGGGTGAAACTGCCACATTTCCATGTCTTGCACCGGGTAACCTGCACGCAAGGCCATGCCTACACCATCACCGGTATTAATCATTGCATTTGTGGTTGATGCAAAGATGCGCCCAGCACCGCCAGTGGCAAATACAGTCGCCTTGGAGCGGACATAGACTACTTCGCCGGTTTCAATGCAGATGGCGATAACACCAACCACTACACCATCCTGATTTTTCACGATGTCAGTGGCGTACCACTCGTTGAAAAACACAGTGTTGTTCTTGAGGTTTGCCTGGTAAAGAGTATGTAAAAGCGCATGACCAGTTCGATCGGCAGCTGCGCAGGTACGCGAAGCCTGCCCGCCTTTTCCGTAGTCTCGTGTTTGGCCGCCAAAAGGCCGCTGGTAAATACGACCCTCTTTGTTGCGTGAAAAAGGCATACCCATATGTTCCAGCTCAAATACCGCCTGGGGACCTTCACTACACATGTACTCGATGGCATCCTGGTCACCAATATAATCAGATCCTTTTACGGTGTCATACATGTGCCAGCGCCAATCGTCCTGGGGATCTTCACTGGCAATGGCGCAAGTGATGCCACCCTGAGCCGAAACGGTATGCGACCTGGTCGGAAACACTTTGGTAATAACTGCAGTATTAAAACCGGACTGGGACAGCTGTAACGCAGCACGCAGGCCGGAGCCACCACCGCCAACAATTACACTATCAAAGGAAAGAATTCTGAGCTTGGCCAAGACTTATATACTCCAGAGAATTTGCACACACCATACGAAGTAAGCGAACAGCACCAGCAAACACAACAATTGAAAAAACAATCGCAATATCGTCGCCGCTCCACCAAAAACAGCGCTTGTTAAGTAATCAGTGGCAATCGTCCACATTCCTATCCATGCATGGCCACAAAGCGAAAGAAGTGCCAGCAGGCTGAACATCCGCATCGGGATTGAAGCAAACAAACCTTGCCATTGCTGGAATGTTAATTCCGGATTGGTCCCCACATAAAAGGCAAGGAAAAGAAAATAAGCCAGCAGAACCACAGCCG
>CAIYIP010000292.1 GCA_903926285.1 uncultured Gammaproteobacteria bacterium | reverse complement strand
TTCATGGAGAAGGCCTTCACTTAGTGCCATCCCATCATTGCATCACGTCCGCAATGGCGTTTATACGAGCGTGCCGGATTGCCGGACCAAGTTCCTGCGCATTTTTGTGTGCAGCTATGAGAGCTTTCAGGTCTGTCTGTTTTGCTGCCTGCATTGCGCGTTTCAGGATATTCGCCTGCGGGTAGGGGTTATCCTCGAGTCCCAGTCGGCCGCGGGCATCGGCCTCACATGCGAGCAGGAATAGTTCGAAACGCTCAGGCCGGCGCAGCGCATCGGTTGCTTCCAGCGTGGTATACAAGTCAGCAGCAGTATGCACGCCCGCGCGATGGCAACGCGTATGGTAGAGGCTGGTCATGACACCCAGTTCGCGATGTTCATTCGGGACCTTGAGGCGCTGGGCGAGTGCGTCAATTAGGGTGGCACCGAGTTGCTCGTGCCCAGTATGTGCAGGCCAGGACTCCCGCGGCGTTGCCGCCTTGCCGAGATCATGCACCAGCGCGGCGAAGCGTACTACGGTGCTGCTGCTGATCACGGCTGCCATCTGCAGCGCCATGAGAGTGTGCATGCCGGTATCAATTTCCGGATGATATTTTGCGGGTTGCGGGACGCCGAATAGCTTGTGAATTTCCGGCAGAATAACCTCAAGTGCCTCGCAGTCACGCAGCACTTGCAGGCAAATCTGCGGTGATCGTGTTTCGAGTGCCTTGTGGAGTTCCTGCCACACCCGTTCGGCAACGAGATGCTGCAGCTCACCTGCATGTGTGATGTCTTTCATGAGTGCGTTGGTTGCGGGCGCCACTTTAAAACCCAGATGCGCAAACCGCGCGGCAAACCGCGCTACGCGCAACACACGCAGCGGATCTTCGGCAAACGCCGGCGACACGTGGCGCAGGATGCGGGCATCGAGATCAGCCTTGCCGTTGAATGGGTCAACGAGTTCGCCATCAACACTTTCGGCCATTGCATTGATAGTCAGGTCGCGCCGCGCAAGATCCTGTTCGAGCGTAACATCGGGTGAGGCATGGACGATAAAACCGGTATAACCCTTGCCGCTTTTGCGTTCAGTGCGCGCGAGTGCATATTCTTGCTTGCTCTGCGGATGCAGGAACACCGGAAAGTCGCGGCCAACCTGCACATATTTTTGCGCGAGCATTGCTTCAGGCGTGGCACCCACGACCACCCAGTCCTTGTCCTTGACGGGAAGTCCCAGGAAACGATCGCGCAGTGCGCCGCCGACCAGATAGATTTTCATAGCGACCAGACTGCCACAACGTGGCCAGGATAATCTGTGGGCCTGCTCACGGTCTGCCTATACATCTTTGCAACTCACCGAAATGCGTTCACCATCCTCGAGTCGCATCATGGTGAGGCAACGGCGCCATACGCAACCCGTGTCGAGTGCATGAATATTGGTGATGCCGGTATGGCCATCAAGTGTTGCCCAGTGTCCGAATAATATCTGCTCGTCGTCGGCAAGCTGCTGGAACTTGTACCAGGGCAGGAAGTTTTCAGGGCCAGTGTGCGCGCCGGTTTTGATTTTTAGGTTCATGCTGCCATCTGCCATACAAAAGCGGATGCGCGTAAGAATGTTGGTGATTACGCGCAGGCGATCAATGCCAGAGAGTTTGTCATCCCACATATCGGGCTGGTCACCGTACATGTGTTTCAGAAAGGGGATGAAGTCTGTGCTTTGCAATACCTGTTCGACTTCCTGCGCGCAGGCAATGGTTTTGGCAAAGGTCCAGCCCGGAGTGATGCCTGCATGCACCATCAGAAAATGTTTTACGCCGTCATTGGTAGGAAGGTGCTCGTAATGGGCAAGAGGTTGATGCCGCACCCAATCAAATAGTTCGATACAGTCATCCGCTTGCATCACATGTTTCAGCGTATTGGCCTTGGCATCCGTGAATGCACCGGAGGTAATGGCGAGAAAATGCAGGTCGTGATTGCCGAGCACTGCTGTTACGGAATTGCCGAGGCTCTTGAGAAAACGCAAGGTCTGCAGTGATTGCGGACCACGGTTGATCATGTCGCCGACACACCACAGTCGATCGGTCCCGGGCGTGAAAGCAGCCTTGTCCAGCACTCGCCGCAGCTGGTCGTAACAACCCTGGATATCACCTGCTACGTACGTTGCCAAGATATCTCCGCTCGCTCGACTTGCTAATGCAGCATGTGCGGAACTGCAAGAATAAATAAAGGAATGGGTGCTGCAAAAATCTCACCATCGCTAGTTTGCATGGTGTATGTACCATTCATGTAACCAATCTCGGTATGAATGACCGCGCCGCTCGAATACTGGTAACTCTCCCCCGGCTTGATCAAGGGCTGTTGGCCTACCACACCACTGCCTTTCACTTCTTCGACTTTGTTGTTCTGGTCGGTGATGATCCAGTGTCTGCTGAGCAGTTTTACCGCTTGCGGGCGATTGTTGGTGATGGTGATTATATAGGCAAACGCATACGCAGCGCGGCCTGGATCGGACTGCTGCTTGAGGTACTGGGTGGAAACCTTGATATCGATGCCGCTGTCGACGCCGCCGGGCTGCGTCTGTGCACTATTCATCCCACCGTCTACACCATCACTCACACCACCACCCATACCACCGCCCACGTTACCACTCGATTGACTGCTCACATTACGCCACTTTTCTGGTCCAGAATGGCCGCGATTCTAACATAGTCTGCAAGACTCAAATTCTCCGGGCGTAAGCTCAGATCGAGCTCGAGATTAGCCAGCTGTTCACTACTCAGCAGGTTCTTGAGGGTATTGCGAATGGTCTTGCGGCGCTGGTTGAACGCAGTGCGCACTACCGTGGCAAAAGTATCCACGTTGGCGGCAGGATGGGGCAGAGGGCGCCAGGGTGTGAGCTTGACGATCGCGGACTCAACTTTGGGCTGTGGTACAAACGCAGTCGCTGGCACCTTGAACAGTTTTTCGACCTTGCAGTGGTACTGCATCATCACGCTGAGGCGGCCATACTCGGGATCACCCGGCTGGGCGGCAAGTCGGTCGACCACTTCGAGCTGCAGCATAAACACCATGTCGGCGATCAGGTGGTGGTATCGTAATAGATGGAACAGCAGCGGAGTGGAAATGTTGTAGGGCAGGTTGCCAAGTATGCGCAGTGAACCGGGCGGCGCGTTGAGGCTTGCAAAATCAAACTCAAGCACATCCTGCTCTATCAGTCTGAAGCCTGGATACTCAGCGAAGCGGCTACGCAGTATCGCCGCAAGGTCGCGGTCGATTTCAATCGTGGTGAGCTGGCTGCAGGCTTCGAGCAGCGGCTGTGTTATCGCACCTTTGCCGGGACCAATTTCGACAAGCACCTGGCCTTCGCGTGGCGTGATCGCTTTTACGATACGCGCAATGACATGCTGATCATGCAAAAAGTTCTGGCCGAAACGCTTGCGGGCACGGTGGTTCGATTCGTGGTTGCTCAACTTTTTTTGTCCTTGCTGGTGCTTGCCATTTCAACTGCAGTATTGATGGCAAGCAACATGCTGCATGCATCAGCCTTGCCACTTCCGGCGAGATCAAGCGCAGTGCCATGGTCAACGGAGGTGCGCACGAACGGCAGTCCAAGCGTAATGTTCACGGCTTGGCCAAAGCCCTTGTATTTGAGTACCGGCAGTCCCTGGTCGTGATACATCGCAAGCACGGCATCGGCTTGATCAAGATGTTTTGGTGTAAACAAAGTATCTGCCGGCAGTGGACCGGTCAGGTGCATGCCCTGCAGGCGCAGTTCGTCGAGTACAGGGCTGATCGTGTCGATTTCTTCGCGACCAAGATAGCCGTTTTCGCCTGCATGCGGATTGAGGCCCGCCACTACGATATGCGGATTTGTGATGCCAAAGCGCGTGCGCAGTTCCTCGTGCAAAATCTGCAGTACTTCGCGCAACAGCTCGCGTGTCAGGGCCTTTGGTACCGCAGCAAGAGGAATGTGTGTCGTTGCCAGCGCCACACGCAAGTCGGTCGTCGCCAGCATCATGACGACCTTGCTGATCCCCGCACGCTCCGCCAGAAATTCGGTGTGACCGCTGAACGCAATGCCAGCCTGGTTGATGATACTTTTCTGCACAGGCCCGGTGATCATGCCCTGGAATTCATTCTGCAAACATCCGGCTGCGGCGCGTTCCAGCGTGGCCAGCACGTAACTCGCATTTGCCACATTCAGCACACCACACTCATTCGCTGCAGGCATCGATACAGGCAGTACGATTAATTCACCCGCACGAGAAGGCGGATTCGGGCCACCGGGTAGATACTCACGCAGCACAATTTTCAAACCCAACTGAATTGCGCGAGCACGTAAAAGTTCAGTATCCGCAATAATTACCAATGGAAAGGCAAAGCCCTGGCCGGCTGCAACTTGCAGACAAAGATCAGGTCCAATTCCGGCAGGTTCACCTGGGGTCAGGGCCAGAGTAATGTTCATGGGTGCAGTTATCAGTTGTTCTTCAAAAATCCTTGATGTCGATGTAGGACGTATCGCGGATTTCGGTGAGCCAGTCTTCGAGTTCGTTTTCAAACTTGCGCTGGCGCAGGATGTTTTCAGCCTGGAAGCGCTTGTTTTCTTCGGTCACGTCCTGGATACGACGGTCCAGTACTTCAACAATGTGCCAACCGGTCTGGGCGCGGAACGGCTCGGAGATTTCGCCTGTTGCAGTGGCGTTGATCGCACCCATGAAGTCGGGCGGCACCATACCGTCGTAAACCCAGTCGAGGTTGCCGCCGGCCACAATTGAATTCTCGTCATCGGAATTCTGGCGCGCGATGTCCTCAAAGTCCTCGCCGTCCTGGATACGCTGGTACAGCTCCCTGATGAGTGCTTCGGACTGCGCTTCAGTCCGGATTTCATTGGGTTTGATCAGGATATGGCGCACCTGTGCCTGATTGAGTTTCAGCGCAGTGCCGCCACGCAGCTCAAGCACTTGCACGATGTGATAACCGTTGGGGCTCGTGAATGGTTTGCTGACTTCGCCGGCTTCAAGCGCAGGAACCACAGTGGCAAATACCGAGGGTAGTGCTTCAGGTTTGTTCCAGCCAAGGTCGCCGCCGCTGATAGTGATGCCATTGATCTGCTTGCGCGCTATAAGCTGGGCTACGGTAGCGCCGCCTTCCATGAGCTGGGTGTACAGCACGTCGGCAAGTTCTGCTTGGCGCTCAGTGGGCGCACCGCCGTTGTTCGGAATCAGGATGTGTGCAACGTGGTATTCAGGCGCAGTCTCCGTAAGGCCGGTTTCCGAGCGCAGAAAGTTTTCCACTTCCTGGCGCGAAATTTCGATGCGACGGTTGACCGCGCCATTCTGGAACTGGCCGATGATTATTTCCTTGCGCAAGGCTTCGCGCGTGGAGTCATACAGACCCTGTTGTTGCAGCACTTCGGTGAATTGCTCGAAAGTCATCTGGTTCTGCTGCGCAATGGTATTCATCGCTGTGTTGAGCTGGTTGTCATCTACGCGGATGCCAGCGCGATTTGCCATCTGCAATTGCAGGTGTTCAATGATGATCTGGTCGAGCACCTGCTTGCGCAGCTCTTCAGTAGGCGGTACAGGGCCAGTTGCCTTGGAGATTTGTTCCTCGACCTGCACCCAGCGCACATCGAATTCGCTTTGCAGTACAACGTCGTCGTCGACGAGTGCCACAATCTTGTCCACGGGTATCGGCTGGGCATGGGCATTGCCGATGCCGGCCAGTCCTGCATAAACGGCGATAATTAGTGCAAACAATTTACTGCGCATATTCACGTTCCCGGTATCCACTGATGCCATTATTCAATATTCCACGCACATTGCCCCCGAGCAAGCTGCCGAGGCCTTTAAGTTCAAACTGGATGAATGCCCCGGTGTTGTCGTCTTCAAGGCCGTAAAACAGGGCGTCGTTATCGATCCACTGCCGCGCAATCACACGTACCGTGTAGCAGCAGTTAGTGTATTCGACACCAGCGATGGTTTCTAAGTTTCGTTTATTTGCATGATCGTAGTTCCAGCGACCGATCAGCGCCCATTCCTCGGAGACCGGCCAAGTGCCGGAAACATCACTCTGGTCTATGGTGCGATCAAGCCCGCCTGGGGTGAATAAATTCGCCATGTCGCGGTAGCGATAACCGACGTTAAACAGCTGTTTGGCTTCGGACTGGTACTGAAATTGCAGGTTTGCCACATCGAGTTCATTGGTGCTGGTATTCCACTCCATATACGAGCTTGCGCGCCAGTTATCGGCCAGCTGCAGACCGAGTTCGCCGGCAACTGCCGAGCCGGACTGGCGTTCCACCGTGCCGGGCACGTTGAACAGCGTGACGCGGCGATCTTCAAAATACTGGATCTGGCCAATACTCGCGCGGGCTTTTTCCTGGCCTTTGGCGTCGTAGATGCGGGAAGTTACGGCAAGTGTCAGCTGGTTGGCATCACCCACGCGGTCCTTGCCGCTGAAGCGATCGTCGCGGAACAGCTGGTTGAAGCTGAAAGTCAGGTCACTGGTGTCGAAGAGCGGGATATCGCTTTGGTCTTCGTATTCGTTGTAAAGATAGAACAGGCGTGGTTCGAGTGTCTGCAGCAAGTCCTGGTTGAACAAGTTTAAATTGCGTTCGAAGATCAGGCCGCTGTCGAGGCTCGCGCTGAAAATGCCACGGTCCGGCGAGGACGTCGCCCCTTGCGCCTGGTCCTGGAGGTTCCAGCTCGCGTATTTGTATTTTACGGTTGGCGTTACAAACGCGGCGTTGTTCGACCACGGCAAGCTCAGGCGTGGCGTGATGGCCAGGCGGTCACCTTCCACGAGGATGCCGTCACTGATCTGTTGTGGCGTAAAACGCAGAGCATTCAGGCTGCGGTCGAATCTGCCATATTCGGCATCCACACCATACTCAAGTCCTGCAGGCAGGTAATAAGTGCCATCGAGATTCAGGCGCGGCAGGCTGCTGTAGGGCTCCGCAAATGCTGCAACGGCCGGATCGATAATCTGGTAGCCCTGTGTCAGCGCCTGAAAATTCCAGGTGCTGCCGCGATAGTTCAGGCGCGCATCGCGGTACAGGTAGCTCTGGGTGGTCGTGTAAAGCCCCGAATTGCCGATATCCTGAAAATAATCCCTGTCGCTCACCGCAGCATAATCAATGCCTGCACTCCAGCCCTTGGCCAGCAGCGCGTAAAAATCGTAATTCAGCAACCAGCGGTCTTCGACAGGTGGGCTGTCG
>CAIYIP010000291.1 GCA_903926285.1 uncultured Gammaproteobacteria bacterium | reverse complement strand
TAATTGCAACCTGAGTACGCATTGATGTTCCTTTTTGTTATGGCCGGCAGCGCGGCAGTAGCAAGTATATCATCGGCAAATGTGGCCCATTTGTTCGGGGTTAATTTAGTAGCACTGCAAGTCCGCAAAACGAATCAGGACGACTTGTTATCCAGCAAGGATTTTATAGCCCTCCTGATGTCGTCCTGATCAAAGCCGCGCTGCAATAAGAATCGTTGCCAGTACCTGCGCTCGGTTTCAGCCGCATTTGCCTTGATGCGGAATTTTTTCTGCAGCACCTCAGCACACACAACCGTCCAATCGGGACCATTTTCATAGAGCACCAAATCAAGCAGCTCGGATTCCAGTTTGCGCGAGTACAGCTCTGCAGCAATCTTCTGGGGACCAAAACCACGAGTGCTGCGATAACGCACATAAGCTTCAGCGAAGCGGGCATCGGATTGCAGCTCTTCGTCCTGCAAACGCTGCAGCGCAGGCACAAGGATGTCATCCTTGCTAAAATCAGGAAATTTTTCGCTTAGCTTCTGGAGTAATTCGTGGAAAGAATGCTCCCGGCGTGCCAGCAAATTCATGGCGGCACGCCGGGCAGTTATGGCGGAAGGTTCTGCAGGTATCTTGCTCATGCCTGCTGTTGCCTATCAGCTAAATCGGGCGATATGTTAGTTAGTCTTCAAGCTCGGCAACTGCATCGGATTTGATGGTATTGACCGGCGCTGCCCTGCCCGGCTTGGTCATCAGCGCAGCACGCAACTTGCCTTCAATTTCCTTGGCTATTGCAGGATGCTCGGCCAGGTAAATGACTGCATTTTTCTTGCCTTGGCCAATCTTTTCACCTTTGTAGGCGTACCAGGCACCGGATTTTTCGATCATGTTATTGGCAACGCCCAAGTCAACGATTTCGCCATTGCGCGAAATTCCTGCGCCGTAATAAATTTCAAACTCGGTCTGCTTGAAAGGAGGAGCTACCTTGTTCTTGACCACTTTAACTCTAGTCTCGTTGCCTACCACTTCTTCGCCATCCTTCACTGAACCAATGCGGCGAATATCGAGGCGCACTGATGCATAGAATTTGAGCGCGTTACCGCCTGTGGTGGTTTCCGGTGAGCCAAACATTACGCCGATTTTCATACGAATCTGGTTGATAAAAATCACGAGCGTATTTGAAGTTTTGATGTTGCCAGTCATTTTGCGCAGTGCCTGCGACATCAGACGTGCCTGCAGCCCCATGTGGCTGTCACCCATGTCGCCTTCAATTTCAGCGCGCGGGGTCAATGCTGCCACGGAGTCGATGACAACAACATCAACGGCGCCGGAGCGCACAATCATGTCGCAGATTTCAAGGGCCTGTTCGCCGGTATCGGGTTGGCTGACCAGCAGGTTGTCTACATCGACGCCCAGCTTTTCTGCATAAATCGGATCAAGTGCATGTTCCGCATCGATAAAAGCACAGGTACCGCCGAGTTTTTGCGCTTCGGCAATAACCTGCAGCGTAAGCGTGGTTTTACCGGAAGACTCCGGCCCGTAAATTTCAACTATCCTGCCTCGTGGCAAGCCACCAATGCCAAGTGCAATATCGAGCCCCAGGGAGCCTGTTGAGATCGCTGGAATTGCCAGCATCTCGGTGGCGCCAAGGCGCATCATAGAGCCTTTGCCAAACTGTTTTTCAATCTGGGACAGCGCCGCTGCCAATGCCTTGTCTTTATTGGATTCTTTTTCTGCCATGTTAATTACTCAAATAAAAAGTTAATTTCTCTTAAATAAAAAGTTGCTTGCCGTTATAAAAAATGTCGCAAAAAACAGGATATTTCTGCGGAGATAGCACTTCATATTGAACTACAGAAGGGCAAGGGATTTGCCGCTTCAGACTAGTTGCTTTCAGACTTCATTAAAGCAGATAAAGCGGGATTGGGCAAAAATGTTTTCCATCCACTCCCCATTTATGACAGGTGGAAACAGAGCGAAATTAAGCTCATTCCTGGCATGGCAGTTGGCCCGCATTTTGTACTTCGTACCTGCCCCTACACTTGCTTGACTTCATATCGTTATCCGACCCCACACTGAATGTTTTACGCATGGTTGCAATAACCACGTGATTCCGGGCCACCAGCTTGGACCCGCGTGTAGTGATGGGGTAGTATTCACGCCTTCCCTGATTTTCCCTTTCTGACTTCTGCCGCTTGAATACCTCGTTTTCCCAGCACACGCCAATGATCCAGCAATTCCTGACGGTGAAAGCCGAGTATCCGGACGTATTGTTGTTCTACCGCATGGGCGATTTCTACGAACTTTTTTTCCAGGATGCAGTCAAGGCCGCAGAAATTCTTGGCATCACTTTGACCGCACGCGGCAAATCCGGAGATTCGCCGATTCCAATGTGCGGGATTCCCTACCATGCGGCTGATCGTTATCTCGCCAAACTGGTGGAATGTGGTGAATCAGTGGCGATCTGCGAACAGATTGGCGATCCCGCCACGAGTAAAGGTCCTGTCGAGCGTAAAGTGGTCAGGCTGATCACCCCCGGCACTCTGAGTGACGAAGCCCTGCTCAAGGAATACCAGGATCAGTTGCTTGTTGCGCTCTGGCAAGGGAAGAACAATTTTGGCCTGGCTGCCATGGATGTGAGTTCAGGGCGTTTCACTGTGCTGGAAACTGCGACTGAAACTGGGATGTTGGCGGAATTGTCGCGCCTCAACCCCGCAGAATTACTCGTATCAGATACCAGCGCCCTCCCCGGCGCTGTCAGCGAACGTGCCGGTTTGCGTAAACGCCCAGTCTGGGAATTTGATTTTGATACTGCAATGCACGCGCTTACGCGCCAGTTTCACACCGACAGTCTTGCGGGTTTTGGTTGTGCTCATCTTACGAGTGGTATTCAGGCGGCTGGCTGCCTGCTCAATTATGTGCGCTCTACACAGCAAAGCGAACTCGCGCATTGCCAGAGTCTGAGTGTAGAAAATGCCGAGGACAGCCTGATTCTAGATGCCATCAGCCGCCGTAATCTCGAGATAGAGCTGAATCTCAATGGCAGCCCATCGAATACGCTGGTTTCTGTTTTTGATTGCTGCGCCTCTCCTATGGGAAGCCGGTTGTTGCGCCGCTGGCTGCATCGGCCGATTCGCAACCACGGCCAAATTCAGCAGCGGCAAGAAGCGGTAGCTTCAATCAAGGCAATCTACGCGCATGACCAGTTA
>CAIYIP010000290.1 GCA_903926285.1 uncultured Gammaproteobacteria bacterium | reverse complement strand
GCGGGAAACCATGATGCCATCCGAAACTTTAATAATTTCCTCAAGGTTTTTGACGCCTTGCTGATCTTCTATCTTGGCAATTATTTTTATTGTTGAGGCTTTCTCGGGTTTGTGGTCCAGAATCAGCTGGCGCAGCTCCAGTACATCATTCGCTTCACGCACAAATGAGAGCGCAATATAGTCGAGTTCGTGTTCCAGGCCGAATAAAATATCTTCGCGGTCTTTCTGGGTGATAGCTGGCAGATTCACACGAATTCCCGGTAGATTTACGTGTTTTTTGCTACCCAGCTTGCCGCCGTCTAGAACCTTGCAGCGCATCAGATTGTTGTTTTTTTCCAGCACTTCAAGATTGATCAGCCCATTGTCGACAGTGATTTTGTCGCCCACATTTACTGTATCCAGCAATTCTTCGTAATGAATCCGGATGGAAGATTCTTCGACACTGACCCCATCGCGCACGGTGATTGAAATCTCATCACCTGACTTGAGATCAAGATCACTTTCGCGCACACCTGTTCTGATTTCAGGACCCTGCGTGTCGAGCAGAATGCCCACGGGAAAAGTAGAATTTTTATTCAGTTCGACGACATGTTCAATCATGCGTAATGCCCAGGCCTGCGTGGCATGTGACATGTTGAGCCGGATGATGTTCATTCCGGTCTCGTGCATCTTGGCTATCATTTCGTAAGAGCTGGTGGCTGGTCCGAGTGTGCAGATAATTTTAGTTTTACGCATGTACAAACTGCTCTGGCATTAAGTGCCTCGAGCATAACAAAATCACCGGTGCGGGTCAGCCGCTATGTTGTAGCCAGCTGTCCTGCCTCCCCTATTTTTGGAAATAGAGTAAATACACGTATACCCGCCGCCGTCAGGTTTTCTTTGTTATAATCGCGCGCCGTTTGGGGCTGCGAAGGCAGCGCAGGGTGATAATTTTCTTATTTTTTCCGTATTTTCTTACTAAAACACAGGAAGCCTACATGAAAGCACCAGTCAGGATTACCGTCACCGGCGCAGCCGGTCAGATCAGCTACTCACTATTGTTCCGAATTGCTGCAGGCGACATGTTGGGCAAGGATCAGCCGGTTATTCTGCAACTGCTGGAAATTACGCCAGCACTGGAAGCCCTTAAGGGGGTTGCCATGGAAATTGAAGATTGTGCTTTTCCATTGGTGCAGGGCATCGTGCAGACCGACAACCCCAATGTGGCATTCAAGGATGCTGATTATTGCTTGCTGGTTGGCGCCAGACCACGTGGACCCGGCATGGAACGCAAGGATCTACTGGAAGCGAATGCGCAGATATTCTCGGTCCAGGGTAAGGCGATAAACGATCATGCCAGCCGTAACGTCAAGGTTATTGTTGTCGGCAATCCTGCGAATACCAATGCACTGATAGCATATCGTAACGCACCATCACTCAAGTCAGGCCAGTTCACTGCGATGACCCGTCTTGACCACAACCGAGCCCTCGCGCAACTGGCTGCCAAAACCGGCAAGCACACTACAGACGTGACTGGCATGATCATTTGGGGCAATCATTCTTCCACCCAGTATCCCGATATTCATCATTGCAAGGTAGCTGGCACTGCTGCCACGCAATTAGTAGACACCGAATGGATGAGCAAGGATTTTATTCCTACAGTTCAACAGCGTGGTGCGGCAATTATCAAAGCACGTGGTCTTTCCAGCGCAGCTTCAGCAGCTAATGCTGCTATTGAACACATGCGCGACTGGGCACTTGGAACCAACGGCAACATAGTGAGCATGGCGATTCCGAGTGATGGTAGTTATGGCATTGCAGAAGGTCTTGTTTATTCGTTCCCGGTTAACTGCGCCAACGGTCACTACAGCATTGTTCAAGGTTTGCCCATCAGCGAATTCAGTCGGGACCTTATGCAGAAAACCGAAAAAGAACTCAGCGAAGAACGAGCCGCAGTAAATCATTTGTTGCCATAGTTTGATGCCATTAAAAGGTACTTCCAGCGATCAGCTCTGTTGAATAGCCGATTGATCAGGTGGTTAAAGTAACGAGCCAGGGGCGATCATTAAATCGCCCCTGATTTTTTCCAGGTCCGGTAATTCAAGTAATACCTTATGAATTTTGAACTTCTTGCCCATGATGGCGCAGCCAGGCGCGGTCGCATGACCTTTGCGCGCGGGGTAGTGGAAACCCCCGCATTTATGCCGGTTGGTACTTACGGCTCCGTAAAAGGCTTATCTCCATTGCAAGTTGCTGAAACCGGGGCGCAGATCTTGTTGGGGAACACCTTTCATCTCATGCTTAGGCCCGGCACGGAAGTTATCAAGGCCCATGGTGACTTGCACGATTTCATGGCATGGCATAAGCCGATTCTGACTGATTCAGGTGGTTTCCAGGTGTTCAGCCTCGGCGAAATGCGCAAAATTACCGAAGAAGGCGTTGAATTTCGTTCGCCGGTGGATGGTGACAAAGTATTTCTGAGCCCTGAGAAATCCATGGTGGTGCAACGTGAATTAGGTTCAGACATTGTCATGGTTTTTGATGAATGCACACCCTATCCGGCAACTGTTGATGAAGCCAGAAGTTCGATGGAACTCTCCATGCGCTGGGCACAACGTTGCATGGTAGCGCATGCGGATAACCCGTCTGCATTGTTCGGTATTGTCCAGGGCGGCATGTACACGAACTTACGTAAGGAATCGCTGCAAAAGCTGCTTGAGATTGGTTTTGATGGCTACGCCCTGGGCGGCTTGTCAGTAGGCGAGCCCAAGGAAGAGATGCTGCATGTGCTGGATTCCGTCGCGGGGCATTTGCCAAACGACAAGCCCCGCTATGTGATGGGTGTTGGTACGCCGCTCGATCTTGTCGAAGCTGTAAGCAGGGGCATAGATATGTTCGACTGTGTCATGCCGACGCGAAATGCACGTAATGGTTACCTGTTTACTTCCGGTGGCGTGCTCAAGTTACGTAATAGTCGTTATCGTGATGACACAAGGCCTCTGGATGAAAAATGTGGCTGTTACACTTGCAAAAATTTTTCTCGGGCTTATTTACAACATCTCGACAAGTGTAAGGAAATGCTTGGAGCCCAACTCAATACAATTCATAACTTGCACTATTACCAGCAGCTTATGGCTAATTTGCGCCATGCTATAGAACAGGGTAAATTGACCGACTTTATTGCGGGCTTCAGGCAGGAACAAAATACCCTGGAGCTTGACGTCCAGCAGCCTTAATTCCATTCACAACAAGTCCATCCACTAAAAGGGAGTCCCATGAGTTTTTTTATTAGTTCAGCACTTGCACAGACCGCTGATGCAGCCGCAGCAACAAGTACGTCTTCCTCAGCCTTGCTTAATATGCTCCCCATTGTT
>CAIYIP010000289.1 GCA_903926285.1 uncultured Gammaproteobacteria bacterium | reverse complement strand
TGCTTTTTGGGGGGCTTTTTACTTTCAGGGGCTGAACAATATGCGTCCAATTCTCCTACATTACCCAAGTTTGCTAATAGCCGTCCTATTGGGACTGGGCGGAGAAGTTGCCCAGGCAGGTCCGATTGTCACCGGACGTGAGCTTCAAAGTGCATCAGTCAGTGCCAATACACCCCAGGCAGGGGAGTATCGGGCTGGTATACAGGAACAACTCAACGGCAATATTGAAACTGCCAAAGAACATTTTGACGCCTCATTAAGAATTGATCCTGCTTACGCGCCTGCATTAATAGGGCTGGCCGCAGTAGCTCAGTCTCAGGGCTCTCTGGCACAGGCAGAAATCCACCTTAAGGAAGCCGAGCGCGTTTCGCCGAGGGCCCCCGAAGTCCATCTGGCTTGGGGGCGTTACTATTTATCGACCAGTGAGATTGCCAAAGCAGAAACTTCTTTCCGCACATCGCATGATCTGGCGCCTCGTCAAATTCCACCGCTGCTTGAGCTGGGTGATCTCTATATGTCTCTGCCCGGGCGCGCAGCAGATGCCATGCAGGCCTTCCAGTCGGCTGTAGCGATAGATGCGAATAACGGTTTTGCCCAGTATGGTCTTGGCGCCGCCGCTGTAGCTAACGGGAGCCAAAGTGTTGCTATGAATGCATTGCGCCGGGCCGCCGAAATAGTCACCGATGACCCGGGGCCACATCGCATCATGGGTCTTCTTTATATGGCTGATGGCAAGCCGGAGGAAGCGCTCGCCGCTTTCGATACAGGCTTGGCCCGGCAACCGAGGTTTGTGCCAATAAAGCTTGACCGCGCCGACGCGCTCGGCCGCCTCGGCCGTTTTGATGAAGCGGTGGCACAACTTGAGGACGCCGAGAAACAAGTGCCTGATGCCGGAGAAATAAAAACTAAATTGGGTGACGCTCACCAGGCCGCAGGACGATTCGACGAAGCCGAAAAGTATTATCTTCAGGCAATAGAATTGGCGAAGCAAAATCCGATTGCCTACAACAATCTGGCATGGATGACTGTTGAGCGCAAAGGCGATGCTGCAAAAGCTGTAGAGTTGGCCAGAAAGGCTGTCTCGCTTTCACCGTCATCCTCGCCCTTCCATGACACCTTGGGCTGGGCCGAACAGTTTGCAGGGAATATGGACGGTGCTGCTGAGAGTTACCAGCATGCAATAGAACTCGAGCCGAATGTTGCGGGTTATCACTATCACCTCGGTGTCGTGCAGGCGGAGCTGAAGCAATCTGATGCCGCCCGAATTTCACTTGAGCGAGCGTTACAACTTGATGCCAATCTGCCTGAAGCAGAAGAAGCAAGGCGCCTTATTACTATACTGGCAGCACGTTAAGCGCAATTTATCGCATCCATGGAGGCTGAGATGGCCGGGCTCAGCTTCTCCTTTGCTCGTTTGCGTTAACTATTCCCGAGCCAGCCACGCCACAGGCGCTCGTTGTCGTGATTTCTGTCAACATTCACTTTCCCCTCTGCCACTAATAATCAGCAGTTTATAAAAGCCGCTGGGCTTTCCAGGAGTATCGTTGCCGGTTTGCATGAGCAAGTGTCAGCTATAATGCGACCAGGACTTACGATATGGATAAACCAATGACTGAAGCAGAATTTCTGGCGACATACAAACAGACGCTCGCCACAATAGAAGAAACCGTAGAGGCTGCAGTGCAGGCTAATCTTGAAATAGACTACGAATCAGGCAATGACATGCTGACGTTGATGTTCAGCAACGGTAGCGTAGCAATCATCAGCCGCCAAAGTGCCATTCATCAGTTGTGGTTGGCCGCAAGGTCGGGGGGCTTTCATTTTGAGTACAATGGCACTGACTGGATTTGCACACTGAATGGCCGCTCGCTGCAGGACATGCTCGGTGAAATTTGTGTGGAGCAGGGCAAGATAGAAATCAGTTTCTGAATCTGGATTACAGAGCTTTCACCGCGCAAAACATTGATTGATGTTGTCCGAGGTAGCCCAGTGTGTCGGACCAATACACGTGAGCAGCGGCCGAAGTAAAGCCACAGTTTTTGAGTTCATCAAGCAACTGCCAGCCGAAATGATAAAAGCATAAGCAGCCGGCGTCGTTGATTGGGTCGCCGTGATATTCTGGCTCCATCAAATGAGTGACTTTCCCCTCTTCATTCATTGTCGCCCTGCAAAGATTGGTCTCACTATCCATTCTGAACGGAACCGTAAACAATAATCGGCCACCGGGTTTCAGTACGCGGAAACATTCCTGCAACGCCTTGTGATATTCCGGAATGTGTTCGAAGACATCGAAGGAAAGCACAAAATCGAAAGACTCATCTGCAAAGCTGAGCTTGGTAATACTTTCATTGCGATGTCCTGAAACTGTATCGACTGCGCCAAAACGTACGCGGTCACCCAGATATTCACTGCCTACAAGATTGGCATATTTTGCATGGAGGTGTTGGTAGAGCGGAGTGGTTTGCTCAGAGATATAAATTGCTGATTGCGGCGTGCAGCCCAGCGTTTCTTCGAGAAACTGTACAGAAGCGCGAATGCGGTTGTTTAGGCCGCAGTGCGGACAGATTACACGTTCACGCCAGTTAGGAATTTTCAGGCCAGCAACAGTTTCATCACCACTGTAGAGATAATCAATCATGAAATTGACTTGCCTGGCGCAGGGAAAACAGTAGCCAGGAGCAGTAAAAGTGTCGGCGCCAGTCAGCAGTTTCATCTGGTGCTGTTGCTGAGACTTGAAAGCCTCCTCCATAGTTTTGTAGTAAGAAGTAAAGTCTGCGAAGCTGGAAAAAGCCGTGGTTTTCAGTATCCACGCATCGGAGGTGGAATCAGCCGGAGGTATCTCTGCTGAGTTTCTGCGGAAAAAACTCCGCAATCTGCCAGGCCAGGAGCCAATCGTGAACTTGCTGTTACTGGTCATAGTAATTCTTCTTCATAAAAACTCTTCTTCATAAACACTCGGCATCCCGTCAGCTGGGACTGGAATGGAATAACTTGGGTCATTGGCAATTTTCAGATTGTCGCTTGCACGCGCAGTTATCTATCTGTCCTGCGCACACAAAACTCCGGCGTCAGCTTTGGATGCCATAACTGCGTTTCAATATCGCAAACGCGCAATACAGCCAGCATCTGGGTGGGTTTGAGTTCGCCGCTAAGCATCCCTGCTTCGTCCCTGGCATGTACGCGATCGATAAAATTTTTGTCCCACTCGCGCGTGGCATCAAAGTTGTGGCCGATAGCGCGATCTATGAAGGAATAGACGACGTTGGCAAAGGGAATAAATAATTCAAACCTGAAATTTTCGACCAGCAGCGGCAAGATATCCTGTGCGCGAACACCTTCGAAACCTTCGGTCGAGCAGTCATGATTGATGAATTGTAGTTCATGTCTGCGGAGCGCGTGGTTATAGCGATAATTATCAGGCAGCTCTTGCCAGAACGCATCCACCACCTTCCTGGCCTCTGGCCAGCGTAGATGGCCATTGCGGCCGATCATGTCGGAGACCAGAAAATAACCTTCCGGATTGAGGTGGTTTTTGACTGCAGAAAACAGCTGCTCCAGTTCGACGATATGATGCAGGCATTGACTAGCAAGGACCAGGTCGTACGTCTCCTGGGGCTGCCAATGATTAAAATCACTCTTCATTGGTATGATCTGCTGGGCTACGCCAGAGCTTGCGGCGAGTTCGCGTCCACGTTCTAGCATGTTGGTATTGATATCCAGGCATTCGATCGTAAAGTTGCTAACACCACTTTCGACGAGCCACTTTGCCATGCCAACTTCCATGTCACAGTTGCCGCAGCCAATGCTCACCATGCGCATGGGTAGTTCGGGAAAACGTGCGTGAAATTTTTGCGCATATAAAAAGAAAAACTGGTCCGGGTCTGTGATGCCGAAGGGCGTGAATTTAGGGCCCAGGTAAGTGTGCGACCAGTACTGGAATATCAGCGGCAGTTCATGGATGTTGATGCGATCATTGAAGATGCTCAGTTCTTTTTCGTACTTGCTTGCGTAATCATCCTGACTGGCGGCAGCAGAGCGAGTTGGAATTCTCCGCAATTTGCGCCATACCTTACGGAGAATTCGTCTGATCATTTTTGTGCCACTGGCTGGGCGACATTCTGGGCAGGTGGGATTGGCGGGAGAGGAGGTGGCAGAAAACTGATACCTGCTTCCTCAAGTGCATTCTTTATTTTTTCGAGCAGGTCGGCACGGATGTCAGCGTAATCACCAGAGCGCACCCAGGAGCGCACAAATAGCGTGATGGTGTTGTTGCCGAGTTGATCCACACCAATTGATGCTATCGGGTCCTTAAGCACGCGCATATCTGCTGATACCACACCTTCAATGGCATTCCTGGCAACACCAATGTTGGTGGTGTAGGCAAGCTGGAATAACAGATCAATGCGGCGCGTGGGCAGCGCGCTGCTATTGATAATCGTGCCGCCGATTACTGAAGAGTTGGGAATGATCACGCGCTGGTTATCAAGTGTATGCATCAGAGTACAGAACATGCCGATCTCATCCACAACGCCCGTACAAACCCCATTGGCAGTTATGAGATCACCAATCTTGAAGGGGCGGAAGATGACGATCATCATGCCTGCGGCGAAGTTGGACAGCGAATCCTTCAGCGCGAGGCCAATCGCGAGGCCCGCTGCACCCATAATGGCCAGCAGCGAAGTGACATTGATCCCGAGTTGGTCGATTGCGGCAAACGCGACCGCAATGACCAACAACACATGCAGCAGGTTATGGAGAAATTTGACGAGCATCTCATCAAGACGCGATCTGACCATCAGTGTCGTAACAAAACGGGTCAGGTGACCAGCCGCAATCTTGCCCATGACAAATATTGTAAGAGCCAGCACGATCTTGATAAGCCAGGGTATAAGGTATTGATCAAACAAGGATAAATTGTCTTCCATAGGTATTGCGGTTCGGAATGGCACAAATGCAGGATGCCCGGATTATCAACAATATAGTGATTGCAAACAAGGTTCCCTATAATGCGCCCCCGTCGATAGCCCGTTAGCTTTTCCCCCGCATCAGGAATACATGATTACTCTGCAGAACATCACCCTCTTTCAGGGCGCTTTGCCATTGCTGGAAGATACCACTATCTCCATTTACCAGGGGCAGAAGATTGGCGTAATCGGTCGCAATGGCTGTGGTAAGTCGACACTTTTCCGTTTGCTGATGGGAGAGTTGCCGCTTGATGCTGGCGAGTTGCTGCAGCCGCAACAACTGGCGCGTGCGCAAATGAAGCAGGAAACCGAAGCTTCCGATCGCAGCGCTGTTGATTATGTGATTGATGGTCATCAGCGTTATCGCGAGATTGAACGGCAGCTTGATGATGCATCAATTACGGATGATCACAATGCGATGGCGCATCTGTTTGCCGAGATGGAAGAGATCGATGGTTTCAGCCTCAGCAACCGTGCGGAACAGCTTCTAAGTGGTTTGGGTTTCGCGGCAGATGAATTCAGCAAAACGGTACGTGAATTTTCGGGCGGCTGGCGCATACGACTTAATCTTGCGCAGGCACTTATGCAACCTTCAGACTTGTTGCTGCTTGACGAGCCAACCAACCATCTGGATCTTGAAGCCACGCTCTGGCTGCGCCAGTGGCTGTTGCGATATGAAGGTACTGTGTTGCTGATTTCGCATGATCGCCAGTTTCTCGACGAAGTAGTGGAACATATCATCAGCTTTGAAAACAAAAAATTGATTGGTTATCGCGGCAATTATTCTTCATATGAGTTGCAGAAGGCCGAACGTATGGCGCAGCAGCAGGCAATGTTCGAGAAGCAACAGCTGCGCAAATCCGAGATCGAAGACTTTGTACGGCGCTTTCGTGCCCAGGCCACCAAGGCCAGACAAGCCCAGAGTCGGCTCAAGGAATTGCAGCGCATGGTGGATATTGAGCCGGCGCATGTTGACTCACCTTTTCAGTTCCGTTTTCGCGAGCCAATCAAAATTCCCAATACCTTGCTCACGTGCGAGACCATCAGCGTCGGTTATCACCGCAAATTGTTCAGTAATTTTTCCATCACCATTGCCAACAATGCGCGCATAGGTTTGCTGGGTCCCAATGGACAGGGCAAGTCGACCTTGCTGAAAACTCTAGTTGGGCATCAGCCACTACTCGAAGGCAAGATTCACTACTCCGACCACATGGTGCTCGGTTACTGCGCCCAGCAGCAGACCGATGTGCTTGATCAGGATGCAAGCCCGCTGCTGATCATGCGGCGCATTGACGGCAAGGCGAGTGAACAGGAGCTGCGAAATTTTCTCGGTTCGTTTGCGTTTAAAGGTGAGCAAGTTGATGCCACGATACGTAATTTTTCCGGAGGTGAAAAATCGCGCCTCGCACTCGCCATCGTTGCATGGCAGCGCCCCAACCTGCTGTTGATAACTACGAAGCGCTGGAAGCTAACACTTGTAACGCAAGGAATATTGTAAGCAGACGCGCAGCATTTGGACGGG
>CAIYIP010000288.1 GCA_903926285.1 uncultured Gammaproteobacteria bacterium | reverse complement strand
CAGACCGTTGGCGACATGGATGTCGCCATCCGAGCCCTCCAGGGATGGATTCACGGGCGTGTCTGCTCTGGACGGTTCCGCTCCTGACGAGTAATGAACCTGAATTATCAGGAATCACGCACTCCGTCGAGTTGCAAATAAAACCCCCTTGCCTTTCCAGGGTTTATCCAGCCGCTTGTGTGCAACTTAATGCCAGTTTCTTGGCCGTAGCGAAGTCAGTTTTGCCAGAGCCGAGTTTGGGAATCTCCTCGACCTTGAAATAACAGCTTGGGAACGCGAGCGGATTGAGGCCGGCAGCGCTGAGTTTTTCCCGCAGTTCTGCCTGATTGATATCGCGGGTCAGCAGCGCAACCAGTTTTTCGCCTTTCTTTTCATCCGGCAGGTTGACCACCACCACTTCCAGTTCGTGATCATCCAGTGCAGTTTTCAAGGCTGCTTCCACTGCGCCAAGCCCCACCATCTCGCCGCCAATTTTTGCGAACCGTGAATAACGATCCTGGATAAACAGGAAGCCGTCGGCGTCGAGGCTGGCCTTGTCACCTGTGGCGTACCAGCGTTTGCCATCAATCTGGTGAATGGCAAGTGCAGTGCGTTCGGGATTGTTCAGGTAGCCTTGCATAACCTGCGCACCGGCAATCAGCAACAAACCAGCTTCGCCAATAGGCAGTTGGGCAAAGGTATCAGGGTCGACAATACGAAAACTTGTGCCGGGCAGTGGCAGGCCCACCGAGCCGAGTTTGCAGCCGACCTGCACCTTCCAGTTATCGGGACTGATTCTGTCGGGCATGTTGCAGCTTGCGACCGGTGCGGTTTCAGTCGCGCCATAACCTTCGAGAATGTCCTTGTTGAATTTGAGTTTGAAGTCCTTGCGCACGTCGTCCTGCAATTTTTCGGCGCCAGCCACGATCAGGCGCAGGCTGTCGAGCATCAGCGGATGGATCTTGCTGTTGCGTGTATAGAGCCGGAAAAAGCTCGACGTGCCGAACATGGTGGTGATGCGATGTTCCGCAATGGCCATTGCTGTGCCATAGACATCTGTCGGATCAGGATGAAATACCACGGGCACTTGTTCGAGCATCGGCATGAACAGCGTGACGGTCAGGCCGAAGGCATGGAACGGTGGCAGGTTGGCCAGGATTACATCGCCGTCTTCGAGGTTGAGCACTTCGGTCACCTGCTTGACGTTGGTCATGAGGCTGCGGTGACTGAGCATCACACCTTTCGGCTCACCCTCGCTGCCGCTGGAAAACAGAATGACTGCAGTCTCTTCGTTGGTATAACGGGCACAGTACAAATTCTTTAATACGCTGGCTGGCAGCAGGTAACACGACAGCAGCGTCAGGATTTTTTCGAGCTTCGAGGTCTGCGCGCGGAAATCCTCAAGTATCACAAGTTTGCACTGCTGTTGCAGAGCCTCAATGTCAAAACCGCGCCCCTTCAATTTTTCGACAAAACGATGGGACGTATAGATCGTTCTGATCTGCGCCTGTCGCAACCCGGACAGCAGGGATTCGCTGCTCGTCGTGAAATTCAGATTGACGGCGGTTTTACCGAGCAACATACACGCAAGATTAACCAGCGCGCTCGCGCTACTGCCGGGCAGCAGGATACCGACATTGCGCTCCTGGCTCAGATGACGAATACGGCGTGAAAGAATGATGCTGCCGGTCAGCGCCGTTTTGGCATTCATACGCGCGCCCATCGTATCGAGCAATACAACATGATTGCCGGCCTTCGCACACGAGTTGATCCACTGTTCGCCGAGCGTGGGCAGGTTCTCGGCATATTCATGCCACGACGCCAGCGACAACTCGAGCACTTTCTGTTTGAGCGCATCAACCTTGATGCCCTTGTCGAGCGGAATGCCGAAGTCGACGACCACTTCGCGGCTCAGCAATGTACGCGTATTGCGCTTGAGCCGTTCGCTTGAGCGGGAAAACTGACTGCCCCACAAACCGCGCAGGAAAAACGGAATAATGACAACACTACTGTCAACTTCGGCACAGACATGTTCGTAACCGCGCTTGAATTCGGCGAGCTGGCCGTTGCGGCTGATTGTGCCTTCGGGAAACAGGCACACCACTTCGCCGCGCCGCAGTGCTTCTTTCGCCTGGTCCAGCGCATTGCGACTTGATGCACCAAGCTCGATGGAGATCGTGCCAAACAGCTTGAAAAACCACGTCAGGTACCAAAGGTTGAATACCGAATGGGTCATCACGAAACGCACCGGTCGCGGCGAGGCAATCTGGATAATCGCCCAGTCGATCCAGCTCAGGTGATTGCCCAGCAGCAACACTCCACCATACGCGGGAATGTGTTTCATGCCTTGTACCTTGATGCGGTAGCGGGTGCTGACAATACGGCTGAGGATAAAACGCGTGAGGCTCTGTGGCAGTTCCCACACGGTGTAAACCGAACCCGCGAGTGCAACGAGACCCAGCACAAACAACAGCGCACTGCTCGACAGCGCAAGCAGAGAGGACACTACGGTGATCAGCAGGAACAGCAGCATCGTAAGATTCTGCAACCAGTTGCTCGCGGCGAGGGTATGGCCCATCGCATCGGCCTTTGCAAAATATTGAATCAGCGCATTCAACGGCACGATAAAGATGCCACCCATCACGCCTATGAACAGAAACATCAGGCCAGCGCCAATTTGCGAATCAACCCCGGGCAACAGCAACAGGCCCACTGCCAGTCCGAACGCGCCAATAGGCAGCAGTCCGGTCTCGATGTAGTTGCGCGAAAAACGCCCGGCGAATACCGAGCCGATGGCAATACCGATGCCGGCGCACGCAAGGATGCCCTGCACAACAATCGTGTTGGTGACGTTCATTTCGTCCTTGAGAAACGACGGGAATGCCGCGAGCATGACCTGGCCTATGGCCCAGAAGATCGACAGGCCAATGGCCGACAAACGGATCGCGCGACTTTCAAGCAGCGGCTGAACGTCGCGCCACATGTGGCGCGGAGTCAGGTGTTGGGTCCAGTGTTTGCTCGCTCCCAGTGTGGCCCGGCTTACTTGCGGCGCACTCAGTCCTGCCAGCGGAATCTGGTACACCACAAACAGCTCCACTGCGCTGCTGATGAGCAGCAGCCAGCCGATGGGTGCTATCGCGCGCAGCACTGCGCCGGGGCTTTGTTCGTTGTTCACGAAGTAGAGTTCAAAACCAATCGAGAACGCAAAGGTGCCGGCAAGAATTGCGGCAATCGACAGTGCCGAGACAATGCCGTTGATCTCACCCAGTTTGTCCTTGCCGAAATATTCTTTGATAAAGCCGTATTTCGCGGGTGAAAAGATTGCGGCCTGCACCGCCAGCAGCAGCGTCATTACAAATGCAAGCACAAACCAGCCGAGGTAATAACAGAGCACAATCACTGCGCACGCACCGACAACGGCCCAGGCCGAATAACGCATCACCTGGATTTTTGCATAACGGTCAGAAAGGTAGCCGGCGGGACTCAGCAGAAAAATAAACGGCAGCAGGATCATCGCATTGACCAGTGCCGTGAGGATGACCTGGAAACTGCCGGAATAGAGTTTGAAGATTGTGTTCTGGATGATGATCTTGTGGCCGAGGTCCACAAACGCATTCAGGAATACGGCGAGATAAAAACACCAGCTGCCGGTGCGCATGAGTTTGTTGTTCACCCGTTATTTCCTTATATGTTCAAGTCTCTGGTTATTACATGCGCTACTGGAGCAATACCTTAAGCAGCAGTGCCGGCATCGGGTTCATCGACAAGTGTGTTGTCGCTTTCTGCCAGCGGCCAGCCGCCGAGTTCCTGCCAGCGATTGATCATGTAGCAGAACAAGTCGGCGGTTTTTTCCGCATCATAACGTGCCGAATGGGCAGCTTCCGGATCGAAGTCAAGGCCTGCTGCGACACATGCGCGAGACAACACTGTTTGCCCCAGGCACAAGGCCGCCAGCGCAACCGTATCAAGACTCGAGAACGGATGAAACGGATTCCGTTTGAGATTATGCCGTTCGGCTGCAGCCCGCACAAAGCCATGATCGAAATGCGCATTATGGGCGACGATGATTGCGCGCTTGCAACCTTCGTCCTTCATCCGGGTACGGATGTGGCCAAACATGTCGCGGAATACTTCCTGTTCCGGATGCGCAATGCGTAGAGGATGATGCGGATTGATGCCGGTGAATTTCAGCGCAGCTTCTTCAAGATTTGCGCCGGCAAACGGTACCACACGGTAAAAATGCGTGGTGTCGCGCACGAGCTGCATATTTTCGTCTATGCGCAGAATGACCGCTGCGATTTCTAGAATCGCATCGGTCTGCGCGTTGAAACCGCCGCATTCAACATCAATAACTACGGGCAGAAAGCCACGAAAACGTTGGGCGATCAGGGAGGGTATTGCAGATTCAGTCACTGACTACTTTCCATTGCAGAGTGGCACCGGCCTGGAGTGGCACGATGCTGTGTTCGCCAAACGCATAACTGTCCGGCACCTGCCAGCTTTGCTTGCGTAAGGTAATGGTGGAGGTATTGCGTGGCATCCCGTAAAAATCGGGGCCATAAAAACTCGCGAAGGCTTCGAGTTTGTCGAGCGCATCAAGCGCTTCAAAAATTTCCGCGTAAAGTTCGAGCGCCACAGGCGCAGTAAAACATCCCGCACAGCCACAGGCATTTTCCTTCGTGTTGCGTGTATGTGGTGCCGAGTCGGTGCCAAGGAAAAACTTGCTCGAGCCGCTTGCAACGGTGTCGAGTAACGCCTGCTGGTGAATATTGCGCTTCAGTATCGGCAGGCAATACAGGTGGGGACGCACACCACCCACGAGCATGTGATTGCGATTGAACAGCAGATGCTGCACGGTGATCGTGGCCGCTACATTCGCAGGTGCTGCTTTGACAAAACTTGCAGCTTCGCGCGTGGTTATATGCTCAAGCACAATCTTCAATTGTGGGAAACGCTGGCACAGCGGGGCGAGGATCTTGTCGATGAACACTTGTTCGCGATCAAAAATATCAATGTCCATGCTGGTGACTTCACCATGGATCAGCAGTGGCAGGCCTGCCGAGCTCATGGCTTCGAGCGCTGGATAAATTGTTTCCAGATTCGTCACGCCGTGCGCTGAATTGGTCGTAGCACCGGCCGGATACAGCTTGCTTGCGACCACATGGCCACTGGCCTTGGCTGCGACTATGTCTGCTGCGGTTGTTTCATCGGTTAGGTATAGCACCATGAGGGGTTCAAACGTAGTGCCGGTGGGTACGTGCTGCAACATGCGATTACGGTATTCGAGGGCCTGGGCGGCGGTTTTGACCGGCGGCACGAGATTGGGCATTGCGATGGCGCGGGCAAACACTCTGGCGGTATGCGGAACCGTATGCTGCAGCGCCTCACCATCACGAAAATGCACATGCCAGTCGTCGGGCCTGATAATTCTGAGTTCTTGCATGAAACCTGTCTGGAGGGGGGGGGAATTGCGGCAAGTATAACAAGATGCGAGGGTGGAAATGGGGTTTTATCTGGGCCATTCGAGCTAGTCACCAAGGTGCATTTTTACCAGCGTAGAGCCTATTAACGGAGCCGGGCCAGCGGCGGCAGGTATAAGCAGAAGACGCCGTGAACCCGTCCGTGGGGGCTTGGCTTTG
>CAIYIP010000287.1 GCA_903926285.1 uncultured Gammaproteobacteria bacterium | reverse complement strand
ATGCTGAAATATCCACAAACCATGATAAACGTGAAAATTGGCAGTCGCGAAAAGCTCCGCAATAATATAAATATCACTACAGCCGTGCGCGATATAGAGGCTGCTCTGGGAAATAAAGGAAGAGTCCTGTTGCGGCCCTCAGGTACCGAGCCTGTGGTGCGTGTCATGGTTGAAGGCGTGGACAGTGCGCAGGTCAAGCGCCTTGCTTCAGAATTATCAGAAGTTGTCGCCAGGGAAGTGGCATGATTAGCGCGCATTTTCTTGCATGCTCAAGTCATCTCCGCTAGCATTGGCGGCCGTTTTGACCGTGTATTTCGGAAGATGATGGAAAGACGTTTGCTGGTTGCAGCCAACTGGAAAATGCATGGGCAGAAGCTGCAAAATGAAATGCTACTTCAGGCGCTTCTGGCCGGTTTGGTTAAGGAAAACGCCCCGGAAATCGTGATTTGTCCACCGAGTATTTATCTGGCGCAGCTACAAGCTGAACTTAAAAATACGATGCTGAGTTTGGGTGGGCAAAACCTTTTTACCGAAGAAAAGGGTGCTTATACCGGAGAAATATCCGCGCCTATGCTGGTTGATTTCGGGTGTCGCTATGTAATAGTTGGGCACTCAGAGAGGCGGTGTTTGTTCGGCGAAGATGATGAGTTGGTTGGGAAAAAGTTTGTTGCTGCACAGAAGTCCGGTTTGATACCAATATTATGCGTAGGCGAAAGCATGGAGCAGCGCTATAAGGGGCTTACCGATGAAGCAGTTTCTACTCAGGTTGAAAGGATATTAAAAAAAGTTGGCGTGAAAGCTTTTGGAAGCGCAGTTGTAGCATATGAGCCCGTTTGGGCTATTGGAACCGGAATCACTGCCACTCCCGAAGAGGCGCAGGCGGTGCATAAAATGATTAGGGTTGCTATCTCAAGTCATGATGCGGCGGTCGCAAGCAAACTTCGGATAATTTATGGTGGAAGTGTTAACGCTTTCAATGCCTGGGATCTGATTGCAAAATCAGATATTGATGGAGCTCTTGTTGGTGGCGCTTCTCTCGTTGCCGATCAGTTTATTTCTATTTGTAGAAGTATGGGCGGAAACAAAAATGCATAACATGTCGGGTTTTGTGGTTAAGCGCTTAATTTAGTGAAGGTTCAAATTGTACAATTTCAGAGCATGAATCTGAAAAACAGGTATTAAGTAGTTATGGAAAATCTGATTGTTATTGTTCATGTACTTGCCGCCTTGGGTGTAACCGGGCTGGTACTGATACAGCATGGTAAAGGCGCAGATATGGGGGCGTCCTTCGGCAGTGGTGCGTCGCAAACAATCTTTGGAAGTGTTGGTAGCGGCAACGCATTAACTAAATCCACCACTTGGCTCGCAACCATTTTCTTTATTACCAGTCTCGTTTTGGCCTTGTTTGCCAAACAACAGGCGGCGCAGAGTATTCAGGATAGCTTTTTGATCGAGAACCCGGAGCAGCTTGTACAGCCAGCATCTGAGCCGCCCGCTCAGGCAAATCCTGCAACATCCGATTTGCCGGTATTGCCTGCAGTAGAATCGCAGATTTCTGCAGAGCCACAGGCTCAAGAGGCGGCCGCAGAGTCGGTTACGACAGTTGGGCCTGCAGCAGTACAAGAACAAGTGGAAGAAACTGCGGAAGATTTACAGAATGCAACAGAGAATTAAATTCATTGCCCAAGTGGTGAAATTGGTAGACACGCTATCTTGAGGGGGTAGT
>CAIYIP010000286.1 GCA_903926285.1 uncultured Gammaproteobacteria bacterium | reverse complement strand
GTGTATAGCAACACAGGCAACATGGTCGCGTTCAGAGTTCAATAGTCAGATTTCAATGAGTAGTTCCAATACTTAGCTCCAGTAAGTAGTGCGATCAAGAGTTCAATCAAGAGTTCAATCAAGCGTTCAATTAAGAGTTTAATTAAGAGTTTAATAAACTGCCGGAAGAAAAAGCGGGCACACTTGCCCGTACAGCTTCAGGTCATACCGGATATATATGATTCCCGTTCTAGCCCTTGTAGGGCGCCCCAATGTTGGCAAATCGACCTTGTTCAATCGCCTCACCAACAGCCGTGATGCGCTCGTAGCCGATTTTGCCGGACTTACGCGCGACCGTCTTTATGGTGAAGGCAAAAATGGCGAACACAAGTTTATTGTGATTGATACAGGTGGTATCAATGGTGGTGAGGAAGGACTTGAATCAGTCATGGTTGGTCAATCTCTGCAAGCCATTGAGGAAGCGGATCTTGTCATGCTGCTGGTGGATGCTCGTGAGGGTCTGACTCCAGGTGACCAATTTATTGTTGGTCATTTGCGCCGTACTCAGAAGCCCGTCATGCTTGTCGTGAACAAGGTTGATGGTCTGGATCAGGATCAAGTATTGGGCGATTTTTACGGGCTTGGCTTCAAGGATATTCATGCCATCGCCGCAAGTCAGGGACGCGGCATCCTCAAAATGCTCGATAGCGCCATGGAACAATTTCCGCTGGTTGACCAGGAAGTGGTTGTACCTGATGAAGCTCCGAACAGCATCCGTATCGCTATAGCCGGCAGACCCAATGTAGGTAAATCCACTCTCGTTAATCGCATGCTTGGTGAAGAAAGGGTTGTGGTATACGACCAGCCTGGCACCACTCGCGACAGTATCTACATTCCTTTTCAACGCCGCGACCAGAACTTTACACTCATCGATACGGCCGGCATTCGCAAGCGCGGCAAAACGACTGAGACGGTAGAAAAATTTTCGGTGGTCAAATCACTGCAGGCAATCCAGGACGCCCATGTCGTGGTGCTGATGCTGGATGCGCGCGAGGGTATAACAGAGCAGGACCTGCATCTGCTTGGTTATGTGCTCGAAACTGGCCGCGCGCTGGTAATTGCCCTCAACAAATGGGACGGCATGGATGAATACGCGCGCGGTCAGGTCAAGCAAGCGATCATGCGTCGCCTAGTGTTCGTGGATTTTGCGCGTATTCACTTTATTTCTGCGCTGCATGGTACTGGTGTTGGCAATCTGTTTGAATCCGTTACGACGGCGTATGAGTCTGCGTTCAGGACGATTAGCACGCCACGCCTGAACCAGATGCTCGAGCGCATCCAGAATTCGCATCAGCCACCACTGATAAATGGCCGCCGCATCAAATTGCGTTACGCACATGTGGGTGGTCATAATCCGCCGATATTTGTGATTCATGGCAAGCAGACTGATGAGTTGCCAGACAGTTACGTGCGTTATCTTGAGAAAAATTTTCGCAAGTTGCTCAAATTGGAAGGTACCCCGATTCGTATTCAATTACGTAACGATGAAAACCCCTTCACGAAAAATGAAGCTGATCTCAATTATCAGCAGGTGGCGCGCAAACGCCGCATCTTGAAAAACCGGGAGTATCTGCGCCAATCCCGTAAATGAAGCCCATCCTGATTATCAAAACCGGCAGTACTCTCAAAAGTGTGCCTTCCGAACGCGGCGACTTTGAACACTGGATAATCGAAGCGATGCGTTTGCCTGAAACGCAGTTTGTAGTCTGCAATGTCATGGCTGGTGAACTATTACCTCCTCCGGAACAAATTTCCGCTATTGTTATAACTGGCTCTGGGGCCATGGTTACCGATAGGCTTGCGTGGAGCGAATATACGGGTTCGTATCTGCGCGATGTCGCACACAGCACGTTGCCTGTCCTTGGTATCTGTTATGGCCACCAACTTATCGCGCACGCTTTGGGTGGTGTCGTGGACTATCATCCAAAAGGCCGGGAGATAGGCACTACCGAGGTACGACTTACGCCAGCGGTAGCAACTGATGCATTGTTTGCCGACCTGCCTGACGTATTTTTCGCCAATGCCAGTCATCGGCAGACTGTTACGCGGTTACCTGCAACAGCAGAGGTGCTGGCAGCAAATGATTTCGAACCTCATCATGCGGTCCGCTTCGGCAAAACCATGTGGGGAGTGCAATTTCATCCTGAATTTGATTCAGACATCATCCTGCTCTATCTCGCTGAACGTGAAAATGTTTTGCTTGATGAAGGGTTGAATGTCACGGAGCTACGGGCAACGGTGACGCGGACTCCTGTGGCAGAAAGCCTGCTGCGGAGGTTTGCGCAGCTGGCAATTCAATCGCCATAACAACGCCAGAACTCTGGATTATCAGAGTGGCACATCGTCAGGAAGAATATTGTTCCATCAAAATTGTCTGCGCAGTACGGGCCTTGTTATTTCCTGGTGAGTTTTGTTTATAGGAGCCATCATTGCAGAGCATCCAGCTTTGCGTGTTGTCGCTTAAATAGTTCAGCAGGCCTTCCTCCAGCACCTTGCGCATCATGCGTTTGTCCCCAATCGGGAAACAGGTTTCCACTCGTCGGAAAAAGTTGCGGTCCATCCAGTCGGCGCTCGACAGGTAGACGTCTTCCGCGCCGCCGTTGTAAAAATAAAAGATGCGCGAATGCTCGAGAAAGCGGCCCAGCACCGAGCGCACGCGGATGTTTTCCGACACGCCCGCCACACCGGGGCGCAGCGCGCAGACGCCGCGCACGATCAAATCGATCTTCACGCCGGCTTGTGACGCATCGTAGAGCGCGGCGATGATTTCGGGCTCGAGCAGCGCGTTCATCTTGGCGATGATGCGGGCCTTGCGGCCTTCGCGCGCGTTTTTCGCCTCGGCCTGTATCGCCTTGATGGTGCGCTGGTGTAACGTAAACGGGGATTGCAGGAGGTGTCTCAGCTTCAAGGCCTTGCCGAGCCCGGTGAGCTGCATGATCACCTCGCTTACGTCCGCGCCGAGTTCTTCG
>CAIYIP010000285.1 GCA_903926285.1 uncultured Gammaproteobacteria bacterium | reverse complement strand
CTCGTGACACCCGGCCCCTTGTCCGGAGCGGCAGATGGGGTATGTGCGCTGTGGTCAGCGCTGCCAGGATCGGTGGCAGCAGCGGCATCATCTGCAGCGTCATGATTCATGCCGGGCATTGCACTGTGATCCATCGCTGCCATGTTCATAGTGCTGTGATCCATCGCGGCATGGTCCATGTTCGCCATGTTCATCTGGCTGTGATCCATACCTGCCATACTCGTATCAGTATCAGTACCTGCAGTAGCAGGGTCATGGCTTGCCGCACTATCCTGGGCTGTGGCTTCATGCTCCATACCCATGTCTTTCATTGTGAGCAGCGGGCGCGGGCGCAGCGGGGGCACTGCTGCGGCCATACCTGCGCGTGGCGCAAGTGTGGCGCGTGCATAACCGAAAAAGTCATTCGTTTCCGCCATGATCGTGAAGGCTTCATCACGCTGCGGTTGCACGATCACATCAAAGGTTTCCGCAGTGCCGATCTGGAATTCATCAGTTTCCACGGGCTGCACATTCAGCCCATCTGCCTGCACTACCGTCATCGGCAGACCAGGAATGCGCACATTAAAAAGACTCATCGAAGACGCATTGATGAAACGTAGCCTGATGCGTTCGCCGGGCCGGAACAGTCCGGTCCAGTTTTCATCGGGGCCATGACCGTTAACGAGATAGGTGTATGTGGCACCTGTGACATCGGCAAGATCGGTCGGATTCATACGCATGTCACCCCACATCTTGCGATCTGCGAGAGTTGCGTCAGAACCATTCTTGCGAACGTCACGGAAAAAATCGCCAACAGTGCGCTGCTGGTAGTTATAGGTATCACTCATCTTCTTGAGTTTGGAGAACACACGTTCCGGATTTTCGAAAGTCCAGTCCGACAGCATAACGACATATTCACGATCACAGCTGAAGGGTGCTGGTGTTAAAGGATCGATGATGATCGGGCCGTAATGACCAATCTGCTCCTGCAAGCCGGAGTGGCTGTGATACCAGTAAGTACCAGCCTGTTTGACAGGAAAGCTGTACGTAAAACTTGCGCCGGCAGGAATGCCCGCAAAGCTCACTCCGGGCACACCATCCATCTGCCAGGGTAGAAGCACGCCGTGCCAATGGATCGAAGTCGGTTCATCAAGAGTGTTATGTATCGCGAGCGTGAGATTGTCGCCTTCGCGCCAGCGCAACAAGGGCGCAGGAAACTGACCGTTGAGCTGGATCTGTTTGCTGCGCTTGCCCGCAACAGTTGCACCTGCCTGCGCTACGGTCAGATCAAAGTTGCTGCCTTCAAGTCCTGGCACACCGGCCAGTGTTGCCGCAGCTCCCGATTGCGCCCATGCAGGCAGCAGCGAACGCCAGCCTAGTGCTCCAGCTACTGCGGTTTGCAGGAATTGACGGCGATACATGTATTACCTACTTGTAGTGAACTTCCTGAATTTAGCAGAAGTCATTCTACTCCCTGCCAGCGTTTTGCAGTTCTAAAGCTGTCAGTCGTACGTTGATGCTTCGACTTTCGCCCACTATCCGCAGCGTATACCGCGGATTTTTTGTTCGTTCGACTCATAGTATCAACTTTGCCATAGTAGCAAGGTCAAGCAAATAGTCCGGCCAGACTCCCTGGCTTGCCATCATCAGGATTGCGGCTCAGACTTGCCTTATCGAGTTCATCCCGCTAATTTCAATTTTTATAACGTTTCAATTGCTGCAATGCTTGTACTACAGCAGACCACACGTGAGCCACCACATGGCAGAATCATCGCAAGTCCTAAATAATCCAGTATCGGCAATCATCATTCCACAGTCGCGTGATATCGGTGATTTCACGGTGCGCCGCTCCTTGCCGGTATTACTTACAAGGAAGGTACACTCGTGGGCGTCAAACCTGATGTGCCAGTAACATTCCGCGCTGTGACGAATACAGGCTGCATGTTGCTCGGTGGTGATGCGCTCGATGCACCACGCCACCTGTACTGGAATTTTGTTTCTAGCGACTTCGACCGTATCGAGCAGGCCAAGACAGACTGGCGCGAACAGCGCTTTGCGATGGTGGACGGCGATCCGGAATTTATTCCCTTGCCTGGACTGTGATCATAGGCAAGCTTATTTCAGCTCACGATTAAGCGTCTTACTCAATATCTTGAGCACCTCGATGCGCGCAAACTGCTTGTCCTCCGCAGCAATGAGATGCCACGGCGCGGCACCTGTACTTGTATGCGCGACCATGTCGTTCACGGCAAGTTCGTATTCCTTGCGTTTTGACCGATTACACCAGTCATCTTCGGTGAGTTTGTGATTTTTTTCGGGACTGTTTTCCCGCGCCTCGAATCTGCGCAGTTGTTCCTGTGGACTCAGGTGCAGCCAGAACTTGAGTACCAAAATACCGTGTTCGGTGAGTTGCTGCTCAAACAGATTGATCTCATTGTAGGCCCGTTGCCACTCTTCAACATTCGCCAGTTTTTCCACGCGCTCAACCAGCACCCTGCCGTACCACGAGCGATCGTAAAGCGTGAAATAACCCGGCATCGGAATGTGGCGCCAGAAACGCCACAGGTAAGGATGCGCGGCTTCTTCATCAGTTGGGGCGCCCGTGGTTATCAGGCGAAACAGGCGCGCATCAATGGCCTTGATCAGGCGCTGGATTGTGCTGCCTTTGCCGGCCGCATCCCAACCTTCAAATACCACGACGACTGACTTGCCCTGCTCGTGCGCGCGCCAAGCGAGGTCATGTAATTCGCCTTGCCATTTCTGCAGCTTGCGTTGATAACTTGCATCATCAAGTTGTTGCGCAAGATTAACAGTGTCGAGAACTGTGGGTTGCGGATTTTTTCCGGCATTGGTGTTTTTCGGCTTCGTTTCTGCAGGGTTTTCCTTTGTGTCTAGATGTGCGGTGAGCACATCCAGAATAATCTGGCCTGCAGTCAGATCGCGATAGTGACCGTCGGTGGCTTCAATGACATGCCAGGGACTGTCATTGTTATCAGTCGTGCGAATGGCGGTCTGTGCTGCCTGCAGGAATTTGTCGAAGTATCTGGCGAAGCGTTTGGTATAAGGCGAGATGCGCAGTTTTTTTATGTGGTTGTTTTCATCCTTTTCGAGCCGCTTCTGTACCCTGCGACCCGGCATGTGAAACCAGAGCTTGATGATGATGACACCATCACTGCGCAGCAAACTTTCGAATTCATTAATCTCCTGCAACCTGCGTTCGAATTCGGCTTCATCAATATTGCCGTACACACGTTCAATGAGAGGGTCGGTATACCACGATCCAAACATGATGCCGATAGTGCCGCGCGCTGGCAGCGCACGCCAGAAACGCCAGAAACGCGGGCGCAGTTTCTGCTCATCGGTTTCATCCCAGAACGCCGAGGTTTGAATGCCCCTCGTATCAAGCCATTCATGCAGTCGGGACACCAGCTCGCCCTTGCCCGCGCCTTCCACACCCGACAGCAAAATCAACACAGTGTGCGGCGAGTTGCGCAGTGCACGCTGGACTTCAAGCAGCCTGATATTCAGCTGCGGAGCTCTTGCTTCAAACTCTTCCTTTGTTATGGCAAGACCGAGCTCCGCAACTTCAAACATGTCCTGCTCCTTATCCGAGAACGGTTGCCGCCGGCACGTACGTCATGCCATGGGCCTTTGCTACAGCTTCGCAGGTTATCTGGCCCGCATGTACGTTAAGACCTTTCCTGAAACCCTCGTCGAGTGTCAGCGCAGACTTCCAGCCGAGATCGGCAAGGCGCATTACGTACGGCAGGGTGGCATTATTGAGGCCGAAGGTCGAAGTGCGCGGTACAACACCTGGCATATTCGCCACGCAATAATGCACGACGCCATCAACCACGAACGTTGGATTGGTATGTGTCGTCGGATGCGAGGTTTCAAAACAGCCGCCCTGGTCAATCGCAACATCAACCACAACCGAGCCGGGCCGCATACGACGGATGATGTCGCGGGTCAGCAACTTGGGCGCAGTACCACCGCGCACCAACACCGCGCCAATCACGAGATCGGCTTCGAGCGCATATTTTTCGATGCTGGCCTTGTTGGCAAACACACAGTTCACCCGGCCTCCATGACTGATGTCGAGCTCGCGCAAACGTGGTATCGAAGTATCGAGAATCGTGACGTGTGCACCCATGCCCTTCGCGATATAAGCCGCGTTGTCGCCAACCGTGCCGCCGCCGATGATCAACACATGCGCTGAATCCACACCAGGCACACCACCGAGCAAGATACCCTGGCCGCCATGTTCCTTCTCAAGACACGTAGCGCCAGCCTGTACCGCGAGGCGCCCGGCCACTTCACTCATTGGGGCAAGCAAAGGCAGCGAGCCATCCCTGGTGGATACTGTTTCATAGGCGATTGCGGTCACGCCGCTGTTCAGCAGCCCCTGCGTCTGCGCGCGGTCTGGCGCAAGATGCAGATAAGTGAACAGGATCTGGCCCTTGCCAAGCAGGATGAGTTCACTGGCCTGGGGTTCCTTCACTTTGACGATGAGTTCGGCGCGAGCATAAATTTCGGCCGCAGTTTCTACTACCGTCGCACCTGCAGCGCGGTAGTCCGCATCAGTAAGTCCAATACCTGCGCCAAGGCCCGTCTGCACGACAACCTGATGGCCGTGATGGACCAACTCCATGACACTGCTCGGCACAGTCCCTGCCCTGTATTCGTTATCCTTGATTTCACGCGGAATACCAACCAGCATGTACTCTCTCCTCTTGCTTATTCAATTCGTGACGCTTTTCAAAACCAACCGTCTCTTACCAGGTAAAGCTGCGTTGCACTGCATGGACCACAGGGTATCGGCAAGGGCTGTGCACGCAGCACTAGCATAGACAGGGCAACAGCAGCGGTTTTTCCTGATCTTGCGCTGTCATTATTAGCATCTGTTTGCTGCAAGGTCTTGCGGCTAATCAAATTGCAGGTAAGCGATCCGGTTGTTCTGCGGATCGGTAAACCACAGGCGGTTGGTCAGGCGCAGCGGTGGCTGCCGATCGCTGCCCGCCGTAATACCTACTGCACGCGCCCCACCTGTTGCGATTGGAAACTCAGTAATTTCGCCAGTCATGCTGACCCGGCCAAGCGCAGCATCCTTCGTATACCAGATATTGCGATCGGGACCGACGGCGATATTGATCGGAGAATTGCCGTCACTCGGAATCTGATATTCAGCGATCTCGCCATTCATGCTGATGCGGCCGACACGATTACCATCGGGCTGCATGCCATCCATGGTTCCGGCCAGTTCCAGAAACCACATCGCACCATCGGCACCGGCAGTGATGTCGCCGGGTCCTGAATTCGCGCGCGGCAGAGCAAATTCGGTGATCTCGCCTTCTGGCGTAATGCGCCCGATCTTGCCCGTGCGAAATTCCGAGAACCAGATATTGCCATCAGGCCCTGCAGCAAGTGCACGGGGCCCACTGTCAGGCGTGGGTATCACAAATTCAGTAATTATTCCTGCAGGCGTAATACGTCCTATCTTGCCGCCGGCAAATTCGCCAAACCAGATATTGCCGTCGCTGCCGCGCGCAATAGCGCGTGGCTGGCTAGCGGGCGTTGGAATCGCAAATTCGCTGATAACACCGGCAGGTGTAATTCGCCCCATGCGATTTCCCGTATGTTCGGAGAACCAGAAGTTGCCGTCAGAACCTTCGGCGATGATGCGCGGCGAGGAGTCGGGATTAGGCAAGGGATAGTCAAGGTAAGCAGTACCGTCACGATTCATGCGTGCGATCGCATTACCTGAACTGAGCGTAAACCAGACCGTACCGTCTTGCGCGAGACTCAGCGTGGTGGGACCACTGTTGGGCCGAGGCACGGAAAATTCATGCACCTTCCCATCAGTTTGCAGCGGCGCCCCATCAGTTTGCAGCGACGACCCTTTAGTTTGCAGTGGCGCTTCGGCGGCATGCAGCTGTGTAATGAACACCAGCAACACAACACACAGAGACGAAATTTTTTTCTTGCTGCGTAACATGTTTGCCCTCACCCGGGTTTCGTGACAAGCCCGTTTTACTAGAATTCAGTTGGCAGTGCCAATGTTATTAACTGTCCAATCGCGCTGCGCGTTTTGCGGTGCAAGGGAATAAACTCGCAATACTGGGTCGTTCCCAACATTGCTTCTATCGTAACTGTGGAATACTGCACTGCGCTAGCGACACAACACTTGAATCTTGTATGACGAACCTGCACCGGTCTTACTCTTAAGACACCCCATGAAAGTTCAAACCATGCCAACGGATACGCAGGCAGCGGTACCACATGAACTCAGGATCCTGGTAGTTGACGACGAACTATTTGTGCGCACCCTTACTGTTCACACCTTGCAGCAGTTAGGTTTTTAGCACATAGAAACAGCGAGTGATGGTGAGGATGCGCTCCGCATCATGCTTGCCACTACGCCGCCTTTCGAACTCGTAATCTGCGATCTCAACATGCCTGTGATGGATGGTTTTGACTTTATGCGCGGGGCCCAAAAAATTAGTTACAAGGGCGGACTGATTGTACTTAGCAGTGAAGAATCACAAGTGCTGACTGCTGCGGTAGAACTTGGCAAATCCTGTGGCCTTGCCATGCTGGGCGCGCTGGCCAAACCACTGCAACAAGAACAACTTCGCGCCTTGCTGCCTGGATACGACCCGTCGCTGCGCTAATAGGTATGCGGTGCTTTTACCGTATCATCTGCAAGCCACGCATAAAACTCCTTCTCAAGGGCATTCAAGCCACCCGGATAAGAGCGTGCCAGTGCTTCTGCACTATCGAATGACTGACAATACTGCTCGACCATCTGTTGCATGAGTTTTGCTAGCGTCTGTTTGCCTTGTGCAGTGCCCATCATGTAATAGACGAGACTCCAGGCGAGCGCGTAATGATTCGCTTCATTGGCATTGCGCCAACCTTCGGGCTCAAGTTTCAAAAATTCGGCGAAGCGCTGCGGGTAGCCGCTTTGGACAGTGGCGCGCGCAAGCTGCAACCAGTCTTCGTGTACAACCACCTGGCTGAACTGGCTGCGCACACCCAGCTTGGAAAAATATTCTGCAAGGCCTTCATTCAGCCACAAAGGCATCTTGCCCATGATCCCCATGGCGATGACATGAGTGGATTCATGCTTGGCAACTTCCATTGTTCGTTCGTCATCAGGATAGGTATAGGTCACTGCTTCGTTGGTCAGCGTCGAGTAATAACCTCCGGTATTGGAACTTACATTGCCTACAGAAGCCTGGGCGTACTGATGAAATGAGGTGGCATCCGGAAACATCACGATATTGAGCTTCACATGGCGCAACTGCGCAACTCCGACCAGATCTGCCATGATTTCGTAGATGTTGGTCACCTGGCCATTTAACTGATCCTGCAGGAAGGGCACTATGTTCTGGCCGCGATAGTTGATCGCGAGGTCAAAATAATTGAAGCGACCGGATTCTTGCGATGTATAAAGTTCTGCCGAAGCAGAGGCCGGTTTCTTGTCGCTGAAATGCACATTTCCGCTCGCATCGGTCCAGCGATATATGCTCGTTTGATCACGGGTTACCACTTCCGTTGGCGGTGCGCTGCAAGTTGCCTCTGCCGGTGCTTCCACAAAAGTGGTGGCGGAGGTCGGCACAGTAACTATGCGCGGCGCGACAACCGGCAGAGGTATTGATATCTCAGGTACGACGACTGCGGTAGTTACGTCAACTTCAGCCGTTGCGACAACGTCAGCTGCGGGTTCGGTCGCTACCAGCGCTTGTTCGGGAGTCTGGTCATTGCGTGCTTCCGGATAAGCCACGTACAAGCCGCCGACACCGAGCACCAGTAGTACACCGAAGGCTATGAACTGTCTTTGCATGCAAATTGTCTTTGGGGAAACGATGCCCAATTATTATTTGCGAGACTCTGGTTGGGCAAATGAAATAGCTGATAATTATCAGGATTTGCTACTGGGTCGCATTTTTTGGCGCTTATTCGGGCTGCCCCCGGTAGTCAGTATATTAGTAAAGCCTGAAGGAGTGCGGCACAGGTGAAATTCGTATTACCATAGCTTACAGGAATTGCAGCACACGTCTGCTTATAAAAATTCTACCCGGGAGCACACAATGAAAAATACAAACACCTTCTGCATGATCGCGCTGGCATGTTTTTGTAAGGCTGCCGTTGTCTTCGCGCAAACCACGCCACCGGCGCCCATGCAACCCCAAACACCATTACCCTGGGCGTATGCGCTGAATACTCCCGGGCTACCGCCGCCCGTTGAAGATGGCGAATCACGACATGTGCCAGACAGCGAGCTTGCATTCACCTTTACGCAGCCACGCAATTTGTACGCCCCGCCCGACTGGCATCCTGAAGACCACCCCGAAATGCCGCCCATAGTTGCGGGCGGTCGTAATCCCGGCGTGTTTGCCTGTGCGTATTGCCACCTGCCCAACGGCCAGGGTCGCCCGGAAAATGCAAGCCTCGTTGGTTTGCCTGCCGAATACATCATGCAGCAGATGGCTGATTATCGTGCTGGCCTGCGCACAAGTTCTGAACCACAGATGGGGCCGCCTGCCAATATGCGCGCGGTAGGACTGAATGCCACCCCCGAAGAAGCTGCCGCTGCCGCTGCGTATTTTGCCAGCATGACACCGCGCAAATGGATTCGCGTAGTTGAAACCGCCACAGTCCCTGAAACAGTTATCTCAGGCTCGATGTTTATCGAAAAAGAAGGCGGCGACATGGAAGCTATCGGCAACAGAATTGTTGAAATGCCCGAAGATCTCGAACGCACCGAACTGCGTGATTCGCATTCGGGCTTTATCGCCTACGTGCCAATCGGCAGCATTGCAAAAGGTGAAGCTCTGGCAGCAGGTGTTGACGGCAAGACGCGTCCGTGTACGTTTTGCCACGGTGCAGATTTAAAAGGTCTCGGGCCTGTGCCTGCGCTGGCCGGACGTTCACCGAGTTATATCGCGCGGCAGTTGTACGACTTGCAGACCGGCAACCGCAAAGGGTTGTGGTCGCCGTTGATGGCCGAAGTGGTTGCCAACCTGACTCCCGACGACATTCTGAATATTGCCGCGTTTACGGCATCACTGGAGCCTTAGCCGTCCGCCGTTAGAAACCACAGTCAGCATTCCGCCTATCGAGGCATGACCAGTGG
>CAIYIP010000284.1 GCA_903926285.1 uncultured Gammaproteobacteria bacterium | reverse complement strand
GGATGAATGTTATGACCAGGGCATCAAGCTCTACTTGCTGGCCGATGTGCCGCTCGCCGAACTCTACACTGGTGGTCGCCTGGCCTTCGAATTTCAGCGCACGCTAAGCCGCCTGATCGAAATGCAGACAGCAGCCTATCGCGATCGCGCGCTGCGGGCATAGCCGGTGGCAGAACTGAATGGCACTGACTTAAGGTTTTCTCCGTAAATCTGACTGGGATCTCTTCGGCATGTCCACATCAAACTGACTGCATACTGGGTTCGGTGAATGCCTTCGAGCTGGCCTGCGAGATCTGGCTGTTGGCCGGCACACTGTGCGTGAGCCACACGTTGCCGCCGATCACCGAGCCTTTGCCTATCGTGATCCTGCCGAGCACTGTGGCGCCGGCGTAAATAACAACCTCATCCTCGATGATCGGATGACGTGGCGCGCCCTTGATGAGTTGCCCATTAACATCAGTCGGGAAACGCTTGGCGCCAAGTGTCACCGCCTGATAGAGGCGCACGTGATTGCCGATCACCGCAGTCTCACCAATAACAACACCAGTCCCGTGATCAATGAAAAAACTATGACCTATCGTGGCACCCGGATGAATGTCGATGCCGGTCGTTGAGTGGGCAATTTCAGTAATGATGCGGGCGACGAGCGGCGCGCCGATAGCATGCAATTCGTGCGCAAGCCGGTGATGGATGATCGCGTGTATCCCGGGGTAACAAACCAGTACTTCATCGAGACTACGCGCGGCGGGATCACCTTCGTAGGCCGCAAGGATGTCGGTATCGAGTAACTCGCGGATGCGGGCAAGCTGGCTGCCAAACTGACAGGCAATATGTTGCGCCTGCTCTTCCTCATTCTGGCTGGCACTGCCAGCGTCAGCGGCGAACTGGAGTTCAATTTTTATTTGCGCATGCAGGTCGCGCAGCGCGGTATCGAGCGTATGACCCACGAAATAGTCCAGCCCCTCCCCCTTCAGGCCTGGCTGGCCCAGGCGATTCGGAAACAGCGCTGCGCTGAGGCCCTCAACCACCGTTTGCAGTATCTTGCGCGACGGCAGTTTAGGCGGATTGTTGCGCCGCAACCGGCGCTCGAGGGCGGCGGTCCTGACCACACGCAGGTCTTTTACAATGTTGTCTATTCCGAACGTTCCGGGGCCGTGAGTATTGCTTTCAGTATTTGCCATAAAGTTGAAGAGTCTCCTGCCTGTACAAAACAATTCTGTTGCTTCTGCAAGCCCGCGCCATAAACATTGCAACACTGTGAATACCAGACGCCGGGCAGATGCCAACATACACCCTTGGCTGGCACAGTTAAAGATTACCTGAAGCCAGCAAGACCTTATGTATATCGCGACACAATTACCGCAAGTAGGCACTACGGTGTGCACCGTGATGAACCAACTCGCCGTGGCGCACGACGCCGTCAACCTCGGCCGGGGCTTCCCTGAGTTTGCGACACCGCGTCGGCGTATAACCACGTATTGTTGAATGGCCAGTAAGGCTGCACGCCGTATTCATTGGTGGCATCCATACCCAGGTGCAGGAGGGCGCGAGCAAGGCGATAAATACCCGCTCAGCTCTGACCTTTACAGTAAGCACAACCATCTTTCATGACACAACTGTCGTGCTGTAGATTTGTCTGGCGGCATATTTCCCGTCCAAGGAATGATATGACCATACCAATTGCACCCCAGGCTTCCGGCGCAAGTATTGCCATCATCTGCTTTGCTATTTTCTTCGGATCAGTGCCACTGGTTATGCCCAGCCGCGGCACACCAAGCACCACGTGCAGTGGTATTGTTCACGGAGAGGTTGAAGTTCTTTGTTGCAGTTGATTGAACCCATACCGGTAACTGCCCAATTGAGGATAATAAACTAGGAGTCAGTTGCCGAATTTGCCAAACTTTCCTGTTTATGTAATTTGGCTCTGCCACCCATTTGGGCAGTTGCTGAACTTTTCCTCACCTGCAAGCTTGCCGAATGCCAACAATCCGATGTGGTACGTCGCGAACATGGAGGGTGGTGCCCTCGACACGCTGCGGCATCACACCCGGATCGCGATTGTGGCGGGACAGGGGGCGTACGAGAAGCCCGAGGCGACGCGCGATTTTCACGATCTGCTCGACCGCAAGCAGATCGGTCACATTTTCGACCTGTGGGGGCACGACGTGAACCACGACTGGCCGTGGTGGCGCAAGATGCTGCCGCACTATCTGGAGCAACTCGGATGCTGATGAACAACCGTCGTGCGTTTTTGGTCGTGGGTTTGGGGTTGACGATGGGCGTACCCATGGCGGCCCCCGCACAGGGAGCCGCGAAAAAGCCGGTGGCGGCCGTCTCGATGCAGAACGCGTCGATCGAGGCGCGCCTCGCGTATGTGCGCAAGCTCCTGCGCAATACGCCGCTGGTGGACGGGCACAACGATCTGCCGTGGGCGATGCGCGAAGCGGCCAAGGATCCGCTCGATGTCGTGGCGTATGATCTCCGCCGCAAGACCGCCGGCATGACGGACATCGCGCGCCTGCGCAAAGGCATGGTGGGCGGACAGTTCTGGTCGGTGTACATTCCCGGCGAAGTGCGCGACTCCGGCTATGCACGCATTCAGCTCGAACAGATCGACATCGCCAAGCGCGTG
>CAIYIP010000283.1 GCA_903926285.1 uncultured Gammaproteobacteria bacterium | reverse complement strand
ACAGTAACTACTGCAAACGGCAATTTTTGGAAAATTGTGCCTTGAGAAAATCCATTTGGTCGGCGCGAATACGTTTGCTGTTTACAAGAGCAAGATACTCGGCTGAGTTAGGTTCAAACGGCAGCGCCAGTAATTCCATCCCGGCCTCTTCCGGCGTGCGGTTTTGCTTGAAATGATTGCAGCGCTTGCAAGCGGCTACCACATTCACCCAGCTGTTCCTACCGCCGCGTGAAGTCGGAATGATGTGATCGCAGCTTAAATCGCGGTCCGCAAATTCCTTGCCGCAATACATGCAGAGATTCTGGTCGCGGCGAAACAGTATTTTGTTACTGAGCGCCGCTTTCTTCGGCCTGCCACCATAAAGCTCGCCAGCACAGGCAATAATGCTTTGCAGCGCGATGGTGCTGCGTTCACCGGTAAAGCGTGATGTGCCACCCCAGACTGTGCGGATGGTATCGCCGAGAGTCCAAGTGACAAGTTCGCGTGCGTAGAGGGTAGTTGCTTCCTGCCAAGTGAGCCACTCGACAGGGCTGCCAGCAATATTGAGTCTTAATATGTGGGACTGACTGTCCTGCTTTTCTTTGTAATGCATAACTAGATGATGCATGGTCTCCGAACAAACAGAATTCTGAAGCGCCGACTTTATCCGCTTACTGCGAAAGCGTCAACATGCTCTACTTATGCCAAATTTTATTTCCGCAATATTTATCCAGGCTTAATTAGCCGTTAAAAATGCGGCCTATTTCTTCTCCAGTAATGCGATAAGGGAAGATTTATCCAAGCGCTTGCCGCCGATGTTTTGTACTTCTGAGTAATAACCATCAACGATATGCGTAACGGGCAGGGATGCGCCATTCTGTTCTGCTTCCTGCATTGCAATACCAAGATCTTTGCGCATCCAGTCAACAGCGAAACCAAAATTGAATTCGTGCTGCACCATGGTCTTGTAACGATTCTGCATTTGCCACGAAGACGCAGCGCCCTTGCTGATCACAGCCATTACCTTCTCGATGTCGAGCCCTGCGCATTTGGCAAAGTGAATGCCTTCGGAAAGACTTTGTAAGAGGCCTGCGATACAAATCTGGTTGACCATTTTGGTGAGCTGGCCATAACCGGAAGGGCCAATTAATTGAATGCTGGCCGCAAAACTTGCAATCACAGGACTGGCGAGATTGAAGGCTTTTTCATCGCCGCCAACCATCACGCTCAAGACCCCGTTCTGGGCCCCAGCCTGGCCACCGGACACTGGTGCATCCAGAAATGCGAAGCCATTGGTCTCGGCAATAGCCGCCAGTTCACGTGCAACGATTGCTGAAGTAGTTGTGTGATCAATGATTACTGATCCAGCTTTTGCCGTGCTGAAAACACCATTCTCGCCTGTAGTGATCTGCCGCAGATCAGCGTCATTACCGACGCAGGTGAAAACGAAATCTGCATCTGTGGCGGCCTCTGCTGGGGTGGCGGCAACTTTACCACCGTAGGTTTGTTGCCAGAGCAGGGCTTTTTCAGGAGTGCGGTTGAATACCGTTAAGTCATAGCCTT
>CAIYIP010000282.1 GCA_903926285.1 uncultured Gammaproteobacteria bacterium | reverse complement strand
TGAATTCGAGAGTTGCTTCAATGCCGTGGTTAATTAGCCACTCTTGTACGATAGTTGTACGACGCCGCACCGTGATCCGGCATTAACCCTTGCTTACTTTTTTCCATTCCATGGTAGAGGATTTGTACTGTCTTTGCTGCTCCATTCACCAGCGAACGACTCGAAGTCATCGGCAAATTCCATCACCGCAAAACCCTCGCCGAATTTGTCGGTCCACTCGAGCGTGATGGTATGTGTATCTCCGAACACCACATTCGAAAGATGGCCGTTGTATTCGCCGTTTTCCTCACCAACCACATACTTGCCAACAAGCCGGCCCGAAGGTTCGAGCGTGAAAGTAGTAACAACAGGGTCGAGGTCGGCGCCGTTGTAGACTTCACCATGATAGACACCGGCCAGCGCGGCGTAAGGGTTGTCAGCGGCATGGGATAACACAGTTGCCAATGCCAAAGTGCTGGCAAGAGTGAAGTTGAGCAGGACTGCAAAGCGCATAAAGATTTTCCTGAATTTCAACAAATAAAATACTTGAGATGCGATGAAAAAATTGGATGAATTTTTGTGCTGGCTATAACCCGCTAGTTGCCACCCCGTCCCGGACCATACTCAGGTTCCCAGCCAGTGGGTTCGGCATCATCAAGATTGACGAGCACTGCATTGATCTCGGCAATCATGCCGTTTTTTACTGAAAAAAACTCTGCGACCAGGCGATCGCTGCGAGGACCAGCGGGCATGTCCTGCGGGCCGTCCTTCATGCCGAAGCGCACGATGGTGAGCGCGATGCCGCGTTCTTCATCCACGACTGGATAACGGCGGTCCCAGATATTACGGCCTTGGAAACGGCCTTCGTCGAAGGCAGAGTTGGCCGTCACGAATATACCATCGCGCACCAAGCCGGTGGTTTGCCAGCCATTCTCGATGCGTTTGGTATCGGCCAGCATGTCGGCGCGTTTGTACGCAGGAGTGCCGTTGGTCTGGAACGCACGCCAGTAACTTTCAGCAGCAGCGATCAGGCGGTAGTAGGAATCCTGCTCGGCTTCGGGAATGGAGAGTGTCAGGTTAGGGGAAACTGCAGTGAGGGTATCGATGTCCCAGAGATTATCGGCGTCGCCTTCGTTGGCGCGGATTACTTCGGCTTCAGTGATCTGGCCGGCCTGTACTTTCAGGCGCACCATCAGCATGGTCTTGCTGTTGTCGGCATTCTGCACCACCGCTACTGTGGCAGTGTCGCCCTGCCTCTGGTTGACAATATCCCAGCGATAGATAATTTGATCAGCACTGTCCCAGAAGGTCTGGTCAATGCCGCCCAGTTTGCCGTTGTTGGTGATTGTTACCTCATTGCTGAGTGGCACCGGCGCAGGATTGTTGGCGGTCAGGGCATTGAGCCAGGTATCGGCAACGAGGGTGAGGCAGGCGCGGTCGCAGGTTGCGGTCTGCGCCTGTGCAGCGCCAGTGGCCAGGATTAACGCGAGCGCTGCAATTTTGCGTGTTTTCATAGGTTCTCCTTGGTTTTGTTATCGAGTGTTTAGCGCGAGTATAGAGCAAAGGAGGGACAAGGTAGCTAGATTCCAGCAGGGTCAACTGTGGTTGTTTTATGACCTTTGCATATCTTCTGATCTATACTTTGACGTAGGCAGTCTGCGCGTTTATTCTGGCGCTGCTTTTCTAGTCACCAACAATAAAACTTCAGAGGAAATACCATGTCACATAAATTCGATGGCGGTTGTGACCACCATAAAACCTATTCCGACAAAGATCCTATCGATAACCACACCTGTCATTGCTCAGTTTGCAAGCGTGTAACAGGTCAGCCAACCACCCACGTGGTGTTTTTCAAGCATGCCGATCTGGCAGTAGAAGGTGCAAGCAGCCTCAAGCGTATACCTTTCAACGACCAGAACCCAAATGGCCCGCTGGACCTGTGCTTGTGTGAAACCTGTGGCACTCCAATCATGCTTGACGATAAGCAAAACCGCATTCGTGTAGTGGTTCCTAACCTGATGGGTTATGACGCTGCCAAGCTGCCAGCTACCTATCATGCGTTCTACGATCCAGCTATCGGTGTTGCAAAACCGAGCGACGGCCGTGCTGTGTATCCAGGCCTGCGTCCAGAATTCGTCTGGCCAACTGCGTCCTGAGTTGTCGCGACTGAGGAGAGGAATGAGTGAGGATAGTGGAGTGAAGACACACTTTCCAAGTGTATGAAATACAGTAAGTCGTAAGCTAAAGGCCTGAGTAGAAATACCAGGCCTTTTTTATATCTTGGACAATGGCGTTGTGATGCGGGCTGTGCCAGTTGCCCGCGTTTTGGCCGGCGGCGGAGCTGTCACTGCATAAAGCTTGCGAGCAAATTATTTTCCCGGTTAATCTGATGCCGGGGCAGAAGTAAGGAAACGCCTTCTCTGCTGGTCTTATTACGTACAGAACACTGGCCGCGTTGGAAATGAAAAAATGAAAACAGTTAAGCACTATAAATTGTTGATTGCTGGTGTCACGGCTGGGTTTTACTGCGCCGGGGGCAGTGCGCAGGAAGTGCAGTTTTTTGATGGCGGTTATTCGGAGATGTGTGCTATAGCAGCGAAAAATCCGACCGCGCCACCCAAAGTGGAACTTACCGGCTCCAGGCTCGACGTCCCCCCACTCGAACTTTGTACGCAGGCGATCCGTACTGCCGAGAACCGCGACAACCGCGCCGGCAGTTACAACAATCGAGGGGTGTTGTTATTTGCCCAAGGCTTGCTCGCTGAGTCCTTGAGCGATTTCGACGCAGCCCTACTAGTGGATGATACGCTGTCCCAGGCTCATGTGAATCGTGGCTATACGCTCATGGCGCTCAAGCGCTGGGCCGATAGTATTGCTGCGTTCGACAGGGGCATTGCTCTCGGCACTAGCGAACTCGCCAAGGTCCACTACAACCGTGGCATCGCGTATGAAGAGCTTGGTAATGTACGCGAGGCTTACCAGGATTACCTGAAAGCATCCGAACTGGATCCGCTGTGGGAAGAGCCTAAACAGGAGTTGACGCGTTTTAGCGTCAAACGCAATTGAGGTACAACAGGCCGAAATGGCCCTGACTGCAGGTCTTCTGCATGAAAATCCCGGGTGCCGCGCAAGCACCCGCAAGCGGGTCCAGCCATTCGGAATAGCCCGCTTTTTTCAAGAGGTTTGTTGCTTGCCAGCCCGACGACCCACAATCACCCGCCGCCACCAAAGTACAGTCCCGGAAATAAACATGACCGAGGGCAGTAAACTCGCCAGTATCCAGCTCCATTGCGCCAATACGCTTTCACCAAAGCTGGCGAAATGCACACTGCGGAAAAACTGTAACAGGCTGTTGGGCCGTTCAAAGTCGTTGAGATCGCTGTCGAACCAGTCGATAACCGCGTTCATGAATTGCGGGAAGCCGAGCTGAAAACCGGACACTCCCCACGCGAGCATCAGCAGTAATGACCAGAAACCGATAAAGCTGTGCAGTTGCCACATGAATTTCCTGTTGCTGTGGCGTTTGATCACCAGACCTTCATGCCAGCGCACACGGCCTTGCCACCAGATGATAAGGCCGCTCAGACTCATCACCACAAACAACAGGCCGCCGTAGCCGTTGATGCTTCTGCCTGTTCTATCGAGCAGCAAGTCGTCATGAAAGTTCGCCAGCCACTCAACAGTTTTTATTGGCCATGGATTGGCAACCCCAATATCCTCGCCGGTGTATTGATTAAAATAGTGCGGGAAAAAACTGCCATCCTTGCCAAGCACGATATAAGTGGCGCTTGTTGGTTCGTAGCCTTCAATCGTGAAACCCAGTTCGTAACCTGCGTAGACTTCCTCCATGCGGGCGGTCAAGGCCTCGCCTGTCAGTGGAGTGGCAGCAGTGGGTTCAACTGTCTTGGGTTCGAACCAGGTGTAAAAGGGCGAGCGCAACAGCAGCGCGCTGCCGCTCACGCTGATCAGAAGCACATACAGGCCCAGCCCGATGCCCAGCCACAAATGGATCTGGAACAAGGCCTTTCTTGCGCTGTGGGTTTGCGGTGCCTGTATCCAGCGTTGCCAACTATTCATGTAATTCCCTTGTCAGTTTTTCAGCGTGGGCTATTGTAATGGCTTCTGCGAAACGTGCGAGTAGTAACGCCGCGCGAAAGATAAACGGGTACGGCTGTTTTTGCGAGGGGCCATCCGCGCCCCCCATGGATGGATTCACGGGCGTGTCTGGTCTGGACGGTTGCGCTCCTGACGCGCAACTCTGTTCCTGTGGGTTCGGCTGGACGGCTTGGCATTACGCGTTTATTCTCGCTGCGCCCGATCAGGGTTGTACGGGTCCAAAAGCTGCATCCCCCTGGATAATAATAACTATGAGAAAAGTCCAGCTGCGTCGCCTGCCTTGCCTCGGGCTGCTGTCAGTGGTGTGGTCGGCGGCCTTGCAGGCCCAGCCTTCGGAACTTCCGCTGGGTAATGGTCTGTGGGTCATGGAGTCTTTCGAGCAGGATTACATTCGGGTGTCGGTTGTTGCGCGCGAGTTGGCGACGGCGATTCTGCGTCTTGACACTGAATAACAAAAAATAACAGGAGCGAGATCACTATGCGAATAATTGTCTGCGGCAAACTGCTGTTGGCGCTCTGTCTGCTTTTAGGCAACAGTCTGGCG
>CAIYIP010000281.1 GCA_903926285.1 uncultured Gammaproteobacteria bacterium | reverse complement strand
TGCTGCTTACCTGAAATTGGAAATCAATAATCTGGGCAGTTCCGCAGATCGCGCCCGTTATGGCAAGGCTCTGCATGAATTTTTGCTGCCCCTGCGCACCGAGCTTGATGAAGACAGTCAGCGCCGTCTCGACAGCAATGTACTACGCATCCTCGACAGTAAGGTTCCGCAAACGAAAATATTGTTGCAGGGCGCACCATCACTTGATGATTTCCTGAGTGCTGAAAGCAAGGTCCAGTTTGCGCAACTGCGCAAGTTATTGGACCAGGCAGGTATTTCCCATGAGGTGGTGCCTTCCCTTGTGAGGGGCCTGGATTATTACAATGGTCTGGTTTTTGAGTGGACTACCGATCAGTTGGGCTCGCAGGGTACCGTGTGTGCCGGAGGTCGTTATGATGGCCTGGCACAGCAATTAGGTGGCAGTGCCACGCCTGCTGTAGGTTTTGCAATGGGCCTTGAGCGCTTGCTGCTGCTTATTGAGGAAACTGGGCAATTTCCTCCAGGCATAGAAAAACACGTCGATATTTATCTGGCAGTAGTAGGCGGAGCAGCATTGCAGGCCCAGGCTATTTTGCTTGCAAGAGATCTGCGTGTAGCCCTGCCTGAACTCCACATTTTGACCCATTGTGGCGGCGGCAAATATAATAGTCAGCTGAAAAAAGCCTATGCGCTGGGTGCACGCTGTGCTTTGATACTCGAAGGCGAAGAAGTGCAAGACGTCATAAAATTCAAACCGCTGGACAACGATGGTGAGGTTACTTCGTTGCCTGTGAATGAAATAAAAACCTGGTTACAAAAATTTTTTAATTAAACTTTCTCGGAGTTAATTTCTTGGCAACTTACGCAAGTGATGAAGAACAATTGGAAGCCCTAAAAAGCTGGTGGCAGGAGAACGGCACTTCGCTTTTGGTGGGTATTGCTCTGGTCCTCGGCATGTTTTTCGGCGCGCAGCAGTGGCAGAACTCAACTGAGGCAAACAGTGGTGCTGCATCCGATCTTTATCAGCAGATTGCCGACATGGCACTGGCTAAAATGAGTGTAGCCATCACGGAAGATGATCTTCTGTCTGTGCAAACGGCGTACAGCCAGTTAAAAGCTGATCATGACAGCAGTATCTATACTCGTTATGCAGCCTTGATCCTGGCGCGCTTTCAAACCGAGCTGAACCATCTGGATGCAGCAGCAACCGAGCTGCAATGGATACTCGATAATCCAAAGCTGGGTTTGCTGAAATCCGCAGATGAAGAATTATTTCTGATTACCAGGTTGCGGCTGGCCAAAATAAATCTTGCACAGGGACGGCCCCAGGCTGCCATTGATTTGTTGAAAGCAGAAGACGCAGGCAGTTTTACCGCTGTTTATGCCGAACTGGAAGGTGACGCCTTGTTAAGCCTTGGCGACCGCGAAGGAGCCAAGGCTGCTTATGAGCGTGCACTGGCTGCAATCACCAACGGCAACCCTGTACTACTGAATCTCAAATTGCAGGATCTTGGTGTAAGTCCTGTGGAACAATTGTAATGGCCATAAAAACTGTTGTAATAACTATTGTAAAAAGGGCGGTTTTGATTGGTTGCTGCCTGCTGCTGGCTTCCTGCGGCATGTTTGATTTTCTGCGCTCGAGCAAGGAAGAAGAGCCCAACGAGCTTGTGGATTTTGATGAAGAAGTGGATCTCGACCGCTTGTGGAGCGTGAATGTCGGCTCAGGGCAGGGAGATAAGTTCAATCGCATACATCCAGTAATGGTCGGGGACATGATTTATGTCGCTGGCAACAATGGCGTAGTCATGGCTATTAATCGTGAAAACGGCAGAACAGTCTGGCGCACCCGACTCGACTTCGATGTCACTGGCGGTGTGGGAGCCAGCAACGGACTTGTCCTGGTAGGTACAGACAATTCTGAAGTCATTGCGCTGAGTATGGGTGAGGGTGACATTCTTTGGCAGGCACAGGTAACCAGTGAGGTACTGTCGGCTCCTGTAACCGATGGGCAAGTTGTTGTCACGCAAAGCATAGATGGCAAACTTACCGGGCTTAATGCAGACAATGGCGCAGAGCTGTGGATCTACGAAAGTACGGTTCCGGCACTCTCACTGCGAGGTGACAGCTCGCCATTGATCGTCGATGCGTTTGTGATTGCGGCTTTTGCCAATGGTTCAGTGGTATCAATTGCTCTTGATAATGGCACCTTGCGTTGGGAAGAAAGAGTGGCGATTCCTACTGGCCGTTCTGAAATCGATCGCTTGGTTGATATCGATGGCGAACTCGCAGTCAATGAACAAGGACTGCTGCTGGTACCTAGTTACCAGGGTTACCTGGCAGCGATTGATGTGGTGACAGGCCAGAGCAGATGGCGGGTGGAAGAATCCAGCGAAGTCGGTGCAAGTTTTGGTTTCGGCAATATCTACGTCGTAAACGAAAGGGATATTGTGCGGGCCTTCCGTACCGCGCAGGAAACTGCGGTGTGGGAAAACGACCAGATGCTGCTGCGTAAATTAAGTCCTCCGATTGGATTCAGCAATTATGTCGCAGTAGGCGATGACGAGGGTTATGTACATTTGCTCGCCCAGTCCGATGGTCGTTTTGTCGGACGCGGCAAAGTAGGCGGAGGGGTGC
>CAIYIP010000280.1 GCA_903926285.1 uncultured Gammaproteobacteria bacterium | reverse complement strand
TCCTACCACTCAGTTTAGTTTATTGCCAGGCAACATCAGAGCGGCATGGGTCGATACTGACGGCAGAATCTGAAGTTGTGCTACGATCATGGACCCTTCAATAAAGACTGGAGATTCCAATGCCACAAACTGCCGCGCAATTCACTCGTCGTACTTTCAGTACTATTTTCAGCACCAGCAGGTTCCGTATCGGTCTGCTGTCGATGTTCCTGCTTACAGCGTGCTCGCAGCAGGAGCCGTTGCAAACCGCTGCTCCAGCCGCCGACCAAGCCCCGGTTGCTGCAGCAGCAGTTGCACCTCCTTCCAATGTCACGGTGTTCGAAGGCGCCCGCATTATCACTGGCGATACTTCGGCACCAATCGAAAATGGGATGTTCATCGTTGAGAATGACCGCTTCGTTGCGGTAGGCGCGAACGGCACCCTTGATGTACCAACAGGAGCTACCCGCGTTGACCTTAACGGCGCTACCGTTATGCCCACCATCATCGACACCCATGTCCATCTGAGCCGCGAACGTGAACCACTCATTAGTGATCTGCGCAATCGTGCCTATTTTGGTGTGAGTGCCGCAATGAGTCTTGGCCAGGACGATGGTGAAGTGCCGTTTCAGGTACGCAGTGAAAATATTCCAGGTGTGGCCGTTTATCGTACCGCTGGCCGCGGCATCACCGCGCCCGAACCGGGCCGCACCGAAATCCCCTACTGGATAACCACTCCAGAGGAAGCCCGCGCAGCAGTAGAGGCAGAAGCTGTGGTTGGTGTCGACATCATCAAGATCTGGGTTGACGACCGCAACGGCCAGTTCGCCAAACTCACACCAGAACTTTATGGTGCTGTGATTGACGAGGCCCACGCGAATAACCTGCGTGTCGTCGCCCACATCTTTTCGCTTGAAGATGCCAAAGGCCTGCTGAGCGCAGGCGTAGATGCCTTCGCCCATGGCATTCGTGATACCGATATTGACGACGAAGTTGTTGCGCTTTTCAAGGCGCGCCCCGCAGTTGTGCTTGGACCCAATCTGCCTGACCGCGGCGTAGCTGTAGACATGAGCTGGCTGCGCGGCAGTATTCCGGATGAACAATTGCAACAGTTGCAGGACGCCGCTACCGATCGACCCGAAGTTCAGCAAGTGCATAACATCCAGGCGCGTAACCTCGCACGGCTCAATGCCGAAGGTGTGCGCATAGTACTTGGCACCGACGGCAACACACCGTGGGCGCCCCATATCGAAATGGCAGACATGGTTGCCGCCGGTATGATGCCTGCCGAGGTTATCACTGCCGCAACGCGCAACGGCGCGGAATATATGCGCCTCGACGACAAGGGCACAATTGCAGGTGGTAAAAGTGCCGACTTTATCGTGCTGGACGCCAATCCTCTCGATGACATCACCAACACGCGCCGCATCCGCAATGTCTACCTGAGGGGTGAGCTTGTCGACCGCGAAGGCTAAGCACTGCTTCGGGGAGTCGGATGTTCATCATGCTTCTCCCCGATGCGCCCTCCTGAGCTGAATCACGTATTGCAGCGTTAGTGCGGGGCCTCTCCATGTTCTTATAACGACCCGCGACAGTTAAACTTGTCTTGGTATCATGCGGTTCTTGCACTTTCTTTCCTCATAAACATTAGCTGAAATTAACTTACTGCCTATGCTGCTGCGCAAAGGTCGTGCTATTATGACCAGCGAGTCATAATTCTGGTATCCTTCTCATGTATTCACTAAATTTACTGTCCCTGCGGAAAAAGCCCGGAATGACAGTACTGGTATTAATCCTGTCATCCGTAATGTCGATTGCAATTTCAGTCCATGCCCAAGAGCAAACACTGGATAGTAACGCCACTCTTACAGTGAATACTGATGCGGTCGAAACCGGAAGCTTCTCACGTTACCTGTCGCTTAACGGCACTATTAATGCCTGGCAGGAAGTGGTGATTGCTCCCGAAGTCGGTGGCTATCGGGTAGAAGAAGTACTGGTTGATGTCGGCGATTCTGTGACTGCGGGCCAGGAGCTTGTCAGGCTTTCAAATGCCCTGCTGCAAACTGATTTCGCTGTTAAACGCGCTGCGCTCAAGCAACTTCATGCAGAGTACATCAATGCCCAGCTCAACATGGAGCGTGGCAAAACCATTGCAGAGAAAAACCTGTTATCTGAATCCGACCTGGATCGTCTTAACAGTGACGCGATTGTTGCTGAAGCACGGCGTGAAGGTGCGGTTGCGGACCTCGAAGCCGCCCAGCTGAAACTCGATTACACGCAGGTTATTGCGCCTGACGCCGGTGTTATCAGTTCGCGCACCATCACTGTTGGCCAGCTCGCGCAAGCTGGTAACGAAATGCTGCGCCTACTGCGCCACAATCGCGTCGAGTGGCGTGGCGAAGTGCCTGAATCAAGCCTGCCTTCCCTGCAAGTAGGGCAAACCGTGACAGTTAC
>CAIYIP010000279.1 GCA_903926285.1 uncultured Gammaproteobacteria bacterium | reverse complement strand
CTCTGACCGGTTTGCCGGTTTCATCCCGATCAACACTGGCAAATTTATCATTCAGCAAATCGACTTTGTTGAATACCAGCAATGAGGGAATGTCGGCCGCGCCAATTTCTGCCAGTACTTTGGTTACTTCATCAATCAACAACTGGCGTTCTTCGTTCTGGCAGTCGACGACATGCAGCAGCAGATGGGCTTCCACAGTTTCTTCTAGCGTGGCGCGAAAGGCATCGACGAGTTGGTGGGGCAAGTCCCGGATAAAACCAACGGTGTCAGCCATGATGGCTGGGCCGAAATTCGGCACCTTGATTTTGCGTAATGTCGAATCCAGCGTTGCAAACAACTGGTCAGCAACATAGATATGGTCGCCGCTGATGCGATTGAACAGCGAGGATTTGCCAGCATTCGTGTAACCAACCAGAGCCACTGTAGGAATTTCTGCGCGTTTGCGGGAGCGACGCCCTTGTTCGCGCTGGCTGCGGACTTTTTCGAGGCTTTTGTTGATGGCCTTGATGCGGTCGGCGATCAAACGCTGGTCAAGTTCGAGCTGCGTTTCGCCCACGCCGCGCTGGCCAATACCACCCTTCTGGCGGTCAAGATGTGTCCAGCCCCGGATCAGTCGGGTTGAGGCATGTTTGAGCTTGGCGAGTTCGACCTGTAGCTTGCCTTCGTGGCTGCGCGCGCGTTGGGCAAAAATATCCAGAATCAGGCCGGTACGATCAAGCACCCTGCAACTGAGCGCCTTTTCAAGGTTGCGCTCCTGACTGGGGGAAAGTATATGGTTGAACAACACCAACTGCGCGCCATGCAGCGCAACAGAAGCGGCAATTTCTTCGAGTTTGCCGGTGCCTACCAGATAACGTGGAGTGGTGGTTCTGCGTGATGCGCGGATAAATTCGGCCGGGACTGCCCCGGCGGATATGGCGAGTTCCTCAAATTCCTTGGCTTCAGCCTCGTCAGAAATTGCAGAACTGTTATTTAAATGGACCAGAATTGCCAGCTCACCACTTTCGGGACGATCAAAAAACAATAGTTGCTCTCCCTGATAAAATCCCTGACAAAATACTAAAAATTATTGCCTGCTTCTTCCTCTTCAGTACCGGCCTCACCTTCGGCTCCGCTGATCATCGGTACCCGCACCTGACGGGATGGCACCACGGTGGAAATCGCATGCTTGTAGACCATCTGGTTGACGGTGTTTTTCAGCACGATTACAAACTGATCGAAAGATTCGATCTGACCCTGCAGCTTGATACCGCTGACAAGATAAATTGCCACGGGTACCTTTTCCTTGCGTAACACGTTCAGAAAAGGGTCTTGTAAAGAATGCCCTTTCGACATGGCTTATCTCCTGGAAAATTTATAAATTAATGCTCGCAAAGCATGGCTCTGCATGCCCGTAATTATATGGGCAGATTACTTACAGCTACCAGTAAATGGAGACAGCATCAGGGATTTCAAGTGATTATCCATAATATTTACATCTTCAACACCAAGCGTACAAGGCAGTGCGTCGAGATTGGGCCAGCTGCGTAACCAGGTCAACTGGCGCTTGGCCAACTGGCGTGTTGCGGCAATCGCTTTATCCGCTAAAACGGTAAGGTTAGTGTCACCATCAAGAAACTCCCACACTTGGCGATAGCCCACGCTGCGAAGTGCAGGCAGATTACTGTTGAGATCGCCGCGTGCGCGCAGGCCTGCTACCTCTTCCACGAGACCCTGTTCCAGCATGGCGTGAAACCGCTTGGCAATGACCTCGTGCAAGTCCGCCCTGCTGGTTGGCAGCATCGCTATAAATTTAAGTGTGCACGGCAGGTCTGGCATGGTGTTGTCAGTCTCTTGTAAATGCAGCGTCGTGAGAGATTTACCACTGATTTGATACACTTCAAGCGCGCGCTGTAGGCGTTGCGGGTCGTTGGGGTGGATGCGCAGGGCAGCTTCGGGATCGACTTCTTGCAAGCGGGCATGCACAGCCTGCCAGCCTTCAGCTTCGGCCAGATCCAGGATGCGTTGGCGTATTTCGGGAACCGCTGCGGGCATCTGTGCCAGACCATCCCGCAGCACTTTGAAATACAGCATGCTGCCGCCAACGAGTAGCGGGATCTTGCCCTTGGCCAGCACATCATTTATTTCACGTATGGCATCCGCGCGGAAATCGGCAGCCGAGTAGGGTTCTGCCGGATCGCGGATATCAATCAGGCGATGCGGTGCCTTGGCAAGTGTAGCGGCGTCCGGCTTGCCCGAGCCGATGTCGAGGCCGCGATAGACCATTGCCGAATCGACACTGATGATTTCGCAGGGATACCTTTGGACCAGTTCCACCGCGACCCGAGTTTTGCCGCAGGCTGTAGGCCCCATCAGACAGATGGCTGGAGGAAGGAGAGAGGCTTGGGACAATTTATAGCGCCGAATAGTAAGAATCAAATGAATTGAACTATAACATGCGCAGTTAACACGGGAGCCAAGTCAGCCAAAGTAAAAAGCTTGCGTTGAACCATGAAGCCCTTATTGAAAGAGGCTGCCCATACAGTCCTTATCCCCCGTCATGGGTCTCTCTTGTACGTTGGCTCCCGAAATGCCCCAGAGTCCTTACTGGGTCGATGAGAAACTCAACGATCATCAATGGCCCTGCTGTGTTTTCAGATGTGGCGATAGGCCTCTCAGGTCTTCCTGCAAGTGCGCTCTATCATAACTTTGGCGTCACTATGCGTAACGAAGGCCGCGCGAGTCTGCCAAGCCTGATTGCGGGCATCAATACGAGCAAGCTCGGCAAGATTAATCTTTTTGTCGGTTACGGCGTTGATGGTCTCGACATGCTGCAGAACCAGCGTTACCGCTATGTGCATACGCTTAATGGCTGAACACCGAGCATGTCTCTGTGCCAAATCAGTTACAATGCCCGCAGTTTCCAGCCGTGTGAACCCGCTCTTCGATGACAACAGCCCCCATAGGTGTATTTGATTCCGGCGCGGGCGGCTTATCCATCCTGAACAGTATTCATGACCTGTTGCCCACCGAGAATCTGCTTTATGTCGCCGATTCTGCCTATGCCCCCTATGGCCCTAAAGGTGAAGCCTTCATTCAGGCTCGGTGTGAAACCATTATGCAATTTTTTTTGCAGCATGAAGTAAAGGCGGTAGTGCTGGCGTGCAACACAGCGACCGCAGCGGCGATTGCCGAGCTCAGACAGAAGTATTCCTTGCCTTTAATCGGAGTCGAGCCGGCCATCAAGCCTGCTGCAGGGCAAAGCCGTTCGGGAGTTGTGGGTGTACTTGCCACCAGCGGCACGATTGCCAGCGACAAATTCATCAGCCTGCAGAATCAGTTTTCCGCGCAGGTCAAAATCATTACCCGTGCGTGCCCGGGCCTCGTCGAGCTGATCGAACGGGTTGAGCTTGATGAGGTCGCAACAAAAAAACTGCTGCATGGATTCATCAGCCCGATGCTCGCAGAAGGTGCCGACACGCTCGTGCTGGGCTGTACTCACTACTCGCTTATCCGGGATTTTATCCAGCAGATCGCTGGCCCTGATGTGCTCATCGTCGACGCAGGTTCGGCGGTAGCTAGGGAACTGGAGCGCAGGTTGACGGCCTTGGCAGTTGTAAATCCGGGTGCCGATGTGGGCCGCGTGAAGTTTTATACGAGCGGCGACACGGTATATCAGCAGCGCCTGTTGCAGAAATACTGGCAGCATTTCTTAACAGTCGCGCCGCTCTTAATCAATTCTTAACCTTATCTCTACCAAAGGCTGACTTTATGTTCACATCTCCTTAACACCATCTTCATACAATAAGATCAGATTATTAATGAGCGCAGCTTTTCATGCTTGCGGCCAGCAATAAGCAGTAGTGGCGTAAAGTTCTAGCCAGGATTTGATAAAGATTGTGCTGGTTTTGCTTTCGCGCCTTAACCCGGGCCTGCAGTGTGTGCGCATGCTCAACAGAGAGACCATCATGAAACTGTCCAACGTGAAATTACCCAAGGCAATTGTTACCACTTTGTACGCAGCAATTGCGGCCTGTTGCGCTCACGCTGCCACTGCGGCGAGCGCTGATCTCGAACTTTACCTGGATACAGAGACCAAGCAGATTTTTGCCGAACCCGGCACCAATCGTGTGCGTATCGGTAGCTTCCGACCTGTAGATGAAGCGGAAGCGGACTCAGTAGTTGTCCAGCCCGTAGCTACCGAGTCAGGGGCTCCTGCAGCAAGACTTGCCGAAATTGAAACGAAACTCGAAGAACAGTCGCAGTTGCTGACCACCGTCCAGCAGGGCAATACCCGCAGCCGCTGGGCCGAGAGCCTGCAACTACGCGGTTACCTGCAAACGCGTTATACCGAGATGTTGAGTGGCGATGAGGGCGTAAACCTGTGGTCAGACCGCTCCGTCGGCGATGAAAACTCGCTGGGTGATGCGGATAAGAATTATCTTATCCGACGCGCACGACTGGTTATACAGGGTGATATTGGTGAACGCCTGTCGATTTACCTGCAGCCCGATTTTGCAAGTACCGCCGGCACCACTGGCCATGTCCTGCAGATGCGCGATGCTTATGGCGATTTCTATATCGACAAGGGCCGCGTCCATCGCCTGCGCGTAGGCCAATCCAAAGTGCCCTATGGTTTCGAGAATTTGCAGTCAAGCTCAAACCGTTTAACGCTAGATCGCAACGATGCCTTTAACAGCTCGGTCAAGGATGAACGTGATTTGGGCGTGTTTTATTACTACACCCCAGCTGAGGTGCAGGCACGGTTCGCCGAGATCAACTCGGCGGGTCTCAAGCACAGTGGCAACTATGGCATGTTTGGCCTTGGTCTTTATAACGGACAAGGTGCCAACCGTGGCGACCGCAATGACAATCAGCACGTCGTGGCGCGCGTTAGTTATCCCTGGAAATTCGCCGATGGCCAGTTCTTTGAAGCCGGAGTCCAGGCCTACTCAGGTAAATATGCGCCAGCAGTCGGTGCATATCGCACTGCAAATAATACGAGTGTTACGCCGATAATCCCTGGCCAGGATACGTTTGGTTTCGATGACGAACGTGTCGGTGTCAGTGCCATCTGGTATCCACAGCCCTTTGGCGTACAGGCCGAATGGAACTGGGGCAAAGGTCCACAGCTGGATCTGGCAACCAATACCATCAAGGAAGAAGATCTCGAAGGCGGCTACATCCAGGCAATGTACATGACGACCAACGAGCTTGGCACCTTCATACCCTTCGTGAAATGGCAGTACTACGATGGTGCCAACAAGGCTGAAACCAACGCGCCCGCCAATGATGTCAATGACCTTGAACTGGGTGTTGAGTGGCAGATTGCCCGTGAAGTCGAGCTGGCCGCCGTTTATCACATGATGGATCGCACCAACCTCGTGACCGGCAACCGCGCAGGCAGAATCGATTACCAGAATTTCGATACCGACGCGATACGCCTCCAGTTGCAGTACAACTACTAATCACAGATAAGTCCGTCTCGAAAAGCAGCTACCATACGCAATAACTGATGCATGACCTTGCGTGTCATGTGTATCTGCTTGTTGCGAGACTTTGTGAAACTCTTTGATACCACCTTCAAGGCCATGGGCACACGCTGCGAGATCCGGCTCTACGCCCGATCTGCCGAGCAGGCTGCGGTTGCAGCAAGAGCTGTGACAGCCGATGTCGAACGTCTCGAAGCCTTGTATTCGCGTTATCGGCCCAGCAGCTTCCTTTCGCAGATCAATCAGGTGGCCGCGCAAGGTGGCAGCATCACTGTCGATGCTGAAACCGGCCATCTGCTCAATTACGCTGCAACTTGTTACCACGCAAGTGGTGGCCTATTCGATGTGACGTCCGGCATTTTACGGCGTGCCTGGGATTTTAAATCCGCAAAGCTGCCCGATGCTGCATATGTCGAACAGTTGCTCATACACACAGGCTGGCAAAAATTGCAGTGGCAGCAACCGACACTCGCATTTCCGCAGCCAGGCATGGAGCTCGATTTTGGTGGCGTCGTCAAAGAATATGCTGCAGACCGTGCGGCAACCCTCTGCCAGGAG
>CAIYIP010000278.1 GCA_903926285.1 uncultured Gammaproteobacteria bacterium | reverse complement strand
TTTCAAAATCAGTTGCTTGCCAGAAAACGCATACTGCCGGACCTGCGTTGAACCGATGCGATTCGGCATGGAGGCGCCATACGCCCGGAAGTTTGTCTGCGTCTTTGTGTTGTTTTGCAATCACGTGTTGCGGCTCGAGTTTTATTGCCTGATAGATGATGATAAATGACAAGCGCGCAAATATAAGCATGAACTTGAATTAAAATGCTGATCAGGCATGATGAAGAAATTCATCGCGGATTGGCATCTGCTTGTATCATGGCTTCCTACGCGCAAGATCAAATCAACCGCATCACAGTGAGGTAATAAAAATGAAAACAACTACCAGCACTTTAGGTAAGGTCATCGCAGCCTCCATTTTTTGTCTGGCTTCAGGCTTGCAAGCACAGGACCTCGTCATCACCAACGGCCGCATTCTTGACGGTAACGGTGGTGTTATCGAAAGCGGTACTGTGGTTGTGCGTGGCGGCAGAATCGTTTCAGTCGCAGCAGGGTCACACGCAGTAGCTGGTGTGCAAACCATCGATGCCGGCGGCAAAACCATCATGCCGGGTTTCGTCGAAGGCCATCGCCATGTTATTGAAGGCAATCCTGCCACGTGGCTCAGCGAACGCGCACCGCAGCAGATGCAGGAGTTTCTCGACGCCGGTTTCACCACCGTACTCGCAGCGATTGATCCACCACCAATTATCGAAGCACGTGAGCTCATCAAGGCCGGCACCATGCAGGGGCCGCGACTTTTTGCCGGCACCATCCTGCCAGTTGCTGCGCCTGCACCCAACGCACCGCCACCACAACCCGGCGATCCGGCGCGTACCGACCCGGCACGCGCTAATCGCGCTACGCAACCTGCCCCTGCCATTCCGCGCGAGGCAACGATAGCCGCGGTCGAGCGCGCGGCAGCAGCTGGTTACGATTATCTGAAGTCTGTGGTCAATACCAGCGAAGGTGGTCCTGAAATCGATACGCTGAAATTGATCGTCGAGGAAGGCAAAAAACACGGCATGCCCACGATTGTTCATGCGGTAAGTGTAATGGATGCGGCCGCAGTGATTGATGCGGCTCCTGCGATGCTGGTGCATACGCCTCACATCGGCCGACTCGACGATGATCCTGCCGCGTTGAAAAAAATTGCGGATGCACACATTCCGATGACATCGACACTCTCTGTGTTTGTGCCACATTTCGATGCTAACGGCGTTGCGCTCTTCCGCGATGCTGAGCCGTTTCCCTGGCACACGCTGTCCAGTGCAGGTCAAGGTCCGGTAAATGCGCGCCTGTTGTGGGAAGCCGGTGTGGTCTACGGTTATGGCACCGACACGCAATGGGCGCCAAAGGAATCACTCGCTGACGAATTACGCGCGCTGCGACTGGTGTTCTCGCCCGTCGAGGTGGTAACCATCATCACCAAAAACGCTGCGGTAGCCACCTTGCATGGGGATGAGTTCGGCACGCTGGAAGTTGGCAAGTATGGCGACCTTGTGATCATTGATGGCGATCCGCTGCAGGACAG
>CAIYIP010000277.1 GCA_903926285.1 uncultured Gammaproteobacteria bacterium | reverse complement strand
TAAGTGCTGACATTGCCGTTCCAGTAACTCGCCATGATTCCCTGTAGCTGCGGACAGGCTATAGGTGATGAGTGTCAGCTTGTCAGCACCCAAACTCAATTGCTGGGCGTTCTCGGTTGCAAAGCGGCTATTGCCTTCGGCAAGATCATAACTGAGCTCGCTTACAAGGATCGAGTCCGGCGCGCTGTAAGCCAGTAATTCACTCGCCAGTTCAACAGGCTTTCCTATAACTGATTCCGGGCGTGATTTATCGCCCTCAAGTCGTTGCTTGGTCCAGATAGGAGAGAAATACACCGCTCCGCTGTGTATTGCAACGCTGAAATCCAGGGCTTGCGCATTACGGGCATGATTATTTGCAGCAACTTTTTGCATCAGGCTAAGGAACAGCTGGGCGCAGCAAATGGCATTAAATGCGTGCTCTTCCTGACATTGCCGGATATCAAAGCTGACCAGCATGGTATCGCCGTTGATTCGGTTGACGACACCGCGATACAAACGCGCTGCCTGCCGCAGATAGTATTGATACTGCTGGAGCAAAGTGGAAAGGGTAGCGGGGTGTAACAGCTCAAGGGCGGTATTGCTATTTACGACCTGTACCGCTAGCAATGTGGCCATACGGCTTTCAGGCTTGGAACCGGATTGCTCTTCAAGTGCCAGGTCGGGCAAGCCGGTAACTTCAATATGATCTTCAAGTTCGCGCTGGCGTGTCATAAGTTCATGAAACCGTTGTTGAACCTGGCCAATTTCATCATGGCGCGTGACAACAATTTCGGGCAGATCTTCTTCCGAGGCACTGAGATCAGTGTGCTCAAGCAGTTCCTGCAGTGGTTGTGTCAAATGGGAAGACAGCGCCGATGCGGTGACCGCAACCAGTACTACGCCTGCAACAATGATGAGGTAAAAAAGTCCGTGCGGCTGGGCAACGGGATTGTTTTGCAACGACTCATCAAGATGCAGGCTGACGGTCCCAGCAACTGCATCCTGTAAAGTAATGGGAGCAATATAAAGGGTGCCGGTATTTTCGGCCTCAGCACCTGTGGTTGCTACCAGGATTTTGCCATCAACATCCTTGATGGTAATGCTTGCAACACCCTCTTCACCCGCGAGCTGATTGAGTACAACGTTAAGGCCGAGTAGATCGTTTGCAAGGACGAGTTCAGTGATGGAGTCCGCAGTCTGTCGGGCCAGAATCTGGCCGAGGGTATCGGTTTGTCTTGAGAGTGTCTGCTCAAGCTGCAGCTTCAGGGACAACCAGAACGCGGCCAGGATAAGCACCAATAACAGGCTGAAGCTCAGTGCAATCTTGTATTTGATTGCCATTCCTATACCCCGGTAACGAAACTAATGTTGATCATGGTGCATGCCTGTGAAGAAAGCGCCAATGATACAAGGTTGGCTCAGATTCTTCCTGCACTCAGAGTGATTTCTTCTTCAACGACGAAGTTATAGTTCATTTCCTGGGAAGGTGCCTGCAGGAAATACCCTTGTACATAATCAATGCCGGTATCCCACAGTATCGGCAATATGGCCAGCGATTCCACCTGTGGCGCAACCACCAGCAGGCCCCTGTTATGGAGGTTTGTCACCAGGGTTTGCAATGTGGTTCTCTGCATCGGACGCGTGCCGATATCTTTAAGAAGTGAGGTGTCGAGTTTAACGAGGTCAGGCTTGATCTCTGCCAGGACAGCATAAGGATCGAGGCTGCAGCCAAAGTGACTGATGACAAACTTCCATCCTGCAGCGTTCAAACCATGGCAAAAATCAATAACATGACCTTCGTTATTGTGGATGTCAGTTTCACTGATGGCAATCGCAAACAAATCCGGGGGGATTTTCAGTTTCGCCAGTTTTTTGTTTAGCCAAGGCAAAAATGTGCGGCTCATCAAGGTGTTGTTGGCAACATTAATAATCAGAGGTCCGGCTTGTGTCGACAATTCCAGCGATTCCAGCGCCATGGTGATGATGAGCTTGTCGAGTTTTTCACCGATCCCATTTTGATTCGCTACACGAATAAACGCTTCAGGCAAAATTTCCATACCATCACCATCCAGCATGCGTGTCAGCACTTCGTAACCCTTGTGATTCGCACCCTTGATATGCACAACAGGCTGATAAAGCAACTTGAAGCGTTTCTGCGTTATCGCCATCATCAGGTATTCAAGCAAGTCCGAATCGCTGGTTGTTTCTGGCTTACCTTTCAGCATGAGCTGTTTGATCTTGTCCAGTTTGGATAATTTCAGGTTTCTGGAGGCTTGTGCCAGCACATATTCCGCCCGCTTTTCCCGGCCGTTGATATATGTACTGCCAACGGTGCAACTCTGTTCGCGGAGAGCCAGGCTTCCTGCAATGCCAAAATGCTTGTTGGCACTGCTCTTGATCAGTGCATTGAGGGCAGTCACTTCATCATTATCGCCACCAGCAAGAATGATCCCGAAAATATGCGCGTCGAGACGGGCGACCGTAAAAGGCTTTTGCACATAACCTTTCAGAAACCGGGTTATATCGGAGAACATCAGGTTTAGCCTGGCTTTTTCTTCTTTCGCGTGGACCAGGAAATCGTCATTGAGCGCAATCACCAGCAGCGAGCTGAATGCCTCTTCCTCAACAGCCTTGTTGATGGCGGCGTCGAGTTGCTCGACAAATTGCTCATCGTTGGCAAGGCTTCCCAGCAAATCACTGGCGATTTGCGCTGGCGGCGATTTTTCCTTGACCTTTCCCATGAGTGGCCGTCCCGTTATTTGTATGCATGACTTTTTCTGAAACTCAACTCGAGTGAAGGTCAGCATCATGTCACCTTCGGTGCCATCACTGAGTAATATCCCGACTGCAAGAGATTCTTCTTTCCCGGATGGCTGGGCCAGGAGTGTTTTAATCAGCGAATGATCCTGGACCTGCACAAGATTGAGAAAAGGCGTCGAAGTCACGGCTGTCGTGCTTTCAAAACCAAAAAGCGCGGCGTAACTCTGATTGCAATAAAGATGAGTGCCGTCATGTATGTAAGTCATGGGGCTGGTGCTGCTCGAGAGGACTGCGCAATATTGATCTTCCAGCTTGTCTTTGTTCATTTCGAGGACTGCCAGCTGGCGGTTGAGACGGGAATTGGCGGCCTCGCGTTGCACGCTGAGCAAAAGGCGCTTGGACTGTTCTTCGGGTATTACATCGGCGATGCCCTGATTGAGCATGGGTAGCAGGTCAATGACCTTTTCGGCACTTGTTACCAGTATGACTGGAATGCTTTGTGCGTGCAGCGCGACAAGGCCCAATACCACCGGCACAGATATCCTGCAATTATCAAAACAGACGATGGCTTCCCACTGGGGTTGCTTGAGTAAGGTGGCAAGTTCCTGTCTTGTGTCTGCCGTAGCGGCAGATACAGACAAGCCTCCCCTCTGCAACTCGTCAATTATGCGATTGGTAGCGTCATTGCCGCCGGCCGCAACAACCAAATGAGTAACTGTTTGCTGCTTCATGGCGAGGTACGACTAATCCCTATGGTGGATGACCTGAAAGCACGGCTGTCCGATGCGTCCCTGTGGCAAGGTGAAATAAAATTTTTCTATCAAAGTGGTGTTTTGCTCATCATACCTGCTTCTTCCCGCACGAGGCGGGGGACAAGATAACCGGGCAGCGTAGCCCGCAAGTGGCTTATCAACTCTCTCGCTGTGGTCAAAGGTACCGCAAAATGTGCAGCACCATTGACCTTGTCGAGCATATGAAGATAGTACGGAAGTACGCCTGCTGCAAATATACGTTCACTCAAGTTGCAAAGTGCTTCACACGAATCATTTATGCCTGCAAGCAACACACTCTGATTCAGTAGATGAATACCGACAGCCCGCAAACGCTGGCATGCGCTGTCAACTTCTGCATCAAATTCCTGGGCGTGATTGGCATGCAACACCATAATTATCTGTTGCTTGCGATTACCCAGCAGCTGCAGCAGTGGTGCATCCACTCGCTGCGGAATCATGATGGGTACGCGCGTATGAAGACGCAGGCGCCTGACATGAGGAATGGCGAGCAGTTTTTCCACGAGCCATGACAGATAGGCATTGGAGGTTGCGAGTGGATCACCCCCGCTGAGGATTACCTCCTGGATATCCGGATTTGCTGCTATATAGTCAAAGCTGCTCTGCCACTGTTCCCGTCCGGGGCGGTTGTCGCTGTAGGGAAAATGCCGACGGAAACAATACCTGCAGTGGATCGCACAGCTGGAGGTGGCAATCAGCAGCACTCGGCCAGCATATTTATGCAGAAGTCCTGGGGTCTGGTTGACGCCAAGCTCACCCAAGGGGTCATTGCTGTAACCAGAATGGACGGCGTTCTCTGCTTTTAATGGCAATACCTGCAGCAGTAAAGGATCTCGTGGATCACCAGGCTTGATGCGCGCCAGATAAGGCCTTGGAACTCTCAGGGGAAATGACTGGATGGTTTCAGCCGAAAGGCCGACATCTTCCATTTTTAATTGCAGAATAGCCAAAAGTTCTGCCGGATCTGTGACCAGATCAGCCAACTGCTCCTGCCAGGAAGGGCTTGTAACAAGGGGGATAGTACGCAACATTTGTAGGTATTATCCGCATATTTGCGCATGAATTCATCTACTATTACCCAAGGCTTGGTGGCGCGAAGTGAATGGCGCGGGTATGATTCGCACCTTTGTAAATTCACCTGTACGTTCCGAGCGCGTCAACTCCGGGCACATTAACCTGGTATTAATGCCCGGTAATAATAAAGAGGTAGGTTATGGCTGTTTATTCCACCAACGAATTCAAATCCGGATTGAAAGTGTTGCTCGATGGCGATCCCTGTTCAATTCTGGAAAATGAAATGGTTAAGCCGGGCAAGGGTCAGGCTTTCAACCGGGTACGGCTGCGTAATCTGCTTAACAACCGCGTTTGGGAAAGAACCTTCAAGTCGGGCGAGAGCCTCGAAGGTGCGGATGTCAGTGAAAGCAACATGGAGTATCTCTATAACGATGGCCAATTCTGGCACTTCATGAAAACCGATGGCAGTTATGAACAGATCGCTGCCGATCGCAAGGCAGTGGAAGACGCCTTCAACTGGTTAAAAGAGCAGGACATTTATAGCGTCATGGTCTGGAATGACGTGCCGATTTCCGTAACTCCCCCAAACTTTGTCGAAATTGCCGTAGTGGAAACTGACCCGGGTGTCCGCGGCGATACTGCTACTGGTGGTACCAAGCCCGCTACTCTTGCTTCCGGTGCTATGGTGAAAGTGCCGTTGTTTGTCGAAATTGGTGACGTCCTGCGTGTTGATACCCGTAACGGGGAATATCAGAACCGGGTCAAGAAATAATATCTCCTCAAGGGCTGCCGATATGCCGAGCATACTTTGGCAGCCCACCGCTTCAGTAGAAGCAATGCTGGCGAGAGCCAGGCTCAATCAGATTATTCGCGACTTCTTTCGCGAACGCGCGGTGCTTGAAGTAGAAACTCCGCTTCTGTCGCAAACAACGGGTACCGATCCCAACCTGCATCCTGTCAATGCGCTGTATCAGGCGCATCCACACGCAGCTGCGGTCACGATGTATCTGCAGACCTCGCCGGAGTTTGCGATGAAACGCCTGCTGGCCAGTGGTTGTGGTCCTGTCTTCCAGATCTGCAAGGCCTTCCGGAATGGCGAAAGCGGATCGCGTCATAATCCTGAATTCACGATGCTTGAGTGGTATCGGCCGGGGTACACGCTTCATCAGTTGATGGATGAAGTAGAAACACTGTTGCTTGCAGTGCTTGGATCAGTACGTTGCAAGCGCATCACTTATCGGCAATTGTTTCTAGACTATCTGGCGCTGGATCCACTTACCTGTACTACTGCCACGCTTGCAGCTTTGGTCAAAAAAACAATAGAAGTTACGGAGGATGTCTGCAATCGCGATACCTTGCTCGACTTGCTCTACAGTCATGTCATTGAGCCGCAACTGCAGCAACCCGTTTTTATTTTTAACTATCCAACTTCTCATGCCGCCTTGTCGCGCATCATCAGCGATGAGCAGGGCGAACCTGTTGCCTTACGCTTCGAGTTGGTGATGCAGGGCATGGAAATCGCCAATGGTTATGACGAACTGGTAGATGCGCACGAACAGCACAGGCGTTTTACTGCAGACCAGGCGGTACGCAGTCACAACGATATGCCCGTTTATCCGGCAGATCAGCGCCTGTTGCAGGCACTCGAACATGGCATGCCGGCCTGTGCTGGCGTTGCGCTGGGTGTTGATCGCTTGCTCATGCTGCAATGCGGAGCACACGACATCAGTGAAGTTCTGGCTTTTACGCATGAGCGTGCGTGAATGTTATGATCCATGCATTGAAGAAAAATCATACAAGGGAGACATAATATGCAGGTAAATCTGGCCGAGGTTGCTTACGCAGGTTTCTGGGTGCGGTTTTTTGCCTCAGTGCTCGATAGTATTGTACAGCTGCTTATTTTTGTTCCCCTTCTGTTAGCAGTATTTGGGAGCGAAATTTTCGTGAATCCTGCGTTTGATTCGGGATATTCGGGGATTGTTATTCAGTATCTGCTGCCCATGTTATGGGTGGTCCTGTTCTGGAAATACAAGTCCGCAACACCGGGAAAGATAATGATGGGAATGTCGATTGTTGACGCAACAACCGGAGGCGCGCCATCAACAACAAGACTGGTAATGCGTTATTTTGGCTATTTGGTTTCGTTTATTCCGTGTCTGCTGGGATTTTTCTGGGTTGGCTGGGACAAACGCAAGCGGGGCTTTCACGACATGATTGCGAACACAGTAGTTATCATGAATCCTCCAACAACCGCGCAGCTGAAAATGTAGCCACTTCGTGAAAATTGCTGGAGGCGACAGAGTTGGTTCAGAGCGTTCCGACTTGTTGTCCCAAACGCACAGCACTGCCTGCGGTGAGCTCGCCATTCCACGCAACCATGCCGGGACCAAACAGTACTATCGCTGTTGAGCCGAGCATAAAACGTCCGAGCTCCATACCTCTGGCAAGATGAATCGGCGTGCTGGCTGGATCGCTGTAGCTTGTAGTTGTCATTCCTTGGGAGGAGGGTGCAACTTGCCCGGCCCATACTGTTTCAATACCAGCCACAATCATTGCGCCCACCAGCACAACAGCCATGGGGCCGTGAGCGGTGTCGAAAATACACACAGCGCGTTCATTCAAGGCAAACAGCTTGGGAATGTTGTCGGCCGTAGTTTGATTTACCGAAAACAGGCGCCCTGGCACGTAGCTCATTTCCCTGAGTGTGCCAGAAAGCGGAATATGGACGCGGTGATAATCCTTGGGAGAAAGATACACCGTTAAGAACTGGCCATTCTGGAATGGTGCGGCGCGTGCGGCGTCGCCACCCAGCAGGTCTTCCACACTGTAATTGTGATTCTTCGCCTGCACTATAGTGTCGGCATGGATCGCACCGATCGCGCTGATTGCGCCATCAGCAGGGCATACCACCGCTTTTTCATCAGCAGGCATCGGCCGTGCACCGGGCGCCAGCGCTCGGGTAAAAAAGGCATTAAAACTGGTGTAGTGGCGCGGATCGGGATCGAGTGCTTCCGCCATATTGACTTTGTAAGCCTTTATGAAGCGTGTGATAAACAAGGATTTGATCCAGCGAATTTCACTGCGTGCAAAAAAGCCAATCAAGCGCGAAAGCCCGTGATGCGGGACCAGATGTTGCAGAAAAATGAACAGAGACGTCATGGTTCAGGCCAGCATTTCAATCGGAGTGTCGTAGAGATTGCCCCATTCACCCCAGGAGCCATGGTAAGCCCTCACTTTGTAGCCGAGTGCCTTTGCCGCCAGATAAGTCAGACCTGAGCGGTGATGTGTCTGACAATGGGTGATGATTTCATTGCCGGGATTAATACCCAGCTTGCTGAGCTTCTGCTGAAGTATTTCGAGAGGCAGTAGTCTGAAATTGCGCGCGTGATCCATTGTATCAAGCCAATCCAGATTGACTGCGCCCGGAATATGACCAGCTCGCGCCGATGATGATTTGGCTCCCGCATATTCTTCTGCCGAACGTGCATCCCAGATTTTGATGTTGGCATTGCCAAGGGCTGCCTTCACCGTGTCGAGCTCGGCAATAACCGAACTATCCAGCGTTATCTCAACGTGCGTGGGCTCTACCTCAATAACTTCCGCATCAACGGCATGCTGTTCCTTGTACCAGGCATGAAGGCCACCGTTAAGATAGGAATAGTGCTTGTGGCCGATGACATCAAGTGTCCAGATAAAACGTCCGGCCCAACCCCCGCCTTCATCGTCATACACAACGATATGTTTCTGTGGTGTATAGCCGATGCGGCCAAGCATGGCTTGCAGTCTTTCTACGCCGGGTAGTTTTCCGGTGGCGGGTGGAACACCGGACACAAGTTCGGCAGGGCTTACATGCACCGCACCATGTACATGATTCCGCACCCAGTTCTGGGGTGAGCAGATATCAACAATCAATAGCTCAGGATCACCCATAACGGCTGCAAGATCCTGGGGCTCGATAATAAGGCCTAACTGTTTTTTCATAAGATTCAGATCAGGAAATTGATTTGTATGTGCACTTTCATCGAGCCGTAACAGGATAAAACTTCTGCGACCACGTGCAGACAAGTATGCGGAGGTTTTACGGGCTTGCCTAGTATTAACAAGTGTTGATGCTGGACAGGAGTGCGCTTAAAACTCTTCCTTGAGTGTATTGCGAATCATCTGGTAACTGTGCAGGCGGCGCGGGTCAATGATCTTCTCTTTCACTGCGGCAAGCAATTTACAATCAGGTTCATTCTCGTGCTGGCAATCGCGGAAACGGCATGATCCGAGAAACGGTCGGAATTCCACAAACGCGTCGAGCAGCTGTCCGGGTTCTATATGCCATAGACCAAACTCACGGATGCCGGGAGAATCGATGAGATTGCCGCCCTTGGTAAAGTGGAATAGGCGCGCTGATGTGGTGGTGTGACGGCCTTTGCTTTCAGCTTCCGACAACGCGCCTTCAAGGGTATCAATGCCAGGCAGCAGCGCATTCACGAGCGCAGATTTACCGACGCCACTTTGGCCAACGAACACACTTGTCCGGTCCGACAACAAATTGATCAGCTCTGTGAGTCCTGCATGACTTTTGCTTGAGACCAGGAGCGTGTCGTAGCCGATACTTTTGTAAAGTGCCAGCATATCGAGCAGGCCGCTGCTGTTAGTCGCATCCAGAAGATCAGCCTTGTTGAGCAATAACAGTGGTTTTATGCCCGTAAGTTCTGCAGCAACAAGATAACGATCGATGAGATTGAAGTGTGGCTCTGGCTGCGACGCAATCACGATGATGATGAGATCAATGTTGGACGCCACGGGTTTCAGCTCACCGCTCTTACTGGGGCGCTTGAGAATGGAGCGGCGCGGAAGACCCGCAACGACAACACCCATGGGCTCGCCCGCCTGCCAGATGACTTCATCACCGGTGACGAGTGGATCGAGATTGCTGCGTTGAAAACAGCGAAACAACTGGCCCTTGGCTTCGCCTTCCAGCGCTTCAATATCAAGTTGCTGGCCGAAATGGGTAATAACGAGGCCGCGGGTTTCCGGTCCTAACGTGCCGCTCGCAAGCGTGTCGTCAGCAAGGCTTTGTTTGCGATCGCTGCGGCTTGCTGCATCATCCTGCATCTTCTGGATGCGCCAGAGCTGACGACGGTTCAGTAGTTTCTTTTTCATGCGGGCATGATAACAGGCCTGCTGGTTTGTAGCCTTGACCACCCTTCGTGATTTATTGTCATGAGTATAGAAGCTCCTGTGCGGGCTATGGCCCCTTTGCTACAATCGGAACACATTCCACCTTTCGTGACTTTGCAGGGACAATTAATCAATGGACAAGAGACAACATCTCATATGGATAGATCTGGAAATGACAGGTCTGAGTCCCGAGACCGACCGCATCATCGAAATTGCCACCATCGTTACCAACACGGATCTGCAAGTTATCTCCGAAGGCCCGGTAATGGCTATTCATCAGAGCAAGCCGGTGATGGATGGTATGGATGACTGGAACCAACGACATCATGGCGCCAGCGGTTTGATCGAACGCGTGCGCTACAGTCCACATGATGAAAGCAGCGCTGAAACCAATACCATAAAATTTCTCTCGCAGTTCAGCGAGCCGCGGTTTTCCCCGATGTGTGGCAACAGCATTTGCCAGGACCGACGTTTTCTTGCGCGGTACATGCCTAACCTCGAAGCTTTTTTTCACTACCGCAATCTTGATGTAAGCACGGTGAAGGAGCTCTCCAAACGCTGGCGTCCCGATCTGACCGATGGCATGAAAAAAGAAAGCAGTCACAAGGCGCTCGATGACATTCGCGAATCCATCAAGGAGTTGCAGTTTTACCGCGAACATTTCTTCAAAACCAAAAAGCCCGAGAGCAATTAGTCAGCCTCTGTATAAAATTATTCACTGCGTAATTGCTGTGTTGTGCCGAACCATCCGGTCTGCGCGTATGTGCTGATTGTGGGTCTGAAATAGCACTGGCCTTTCCTTTTTTCCT
>CAIYIP010000276.1 GCA_903926285.1 uncultured Gammaproteobacteria bacterium | reverse complement strand
TTGATTAGCATCAGGATTTGCAGTTCAACTCGCAGGGATCCAGTGGTCGGTTGTGTGGTGGTTTGCAGCTTATATTTGGACCTGCTTTTTCATGCCTTTTGTTCATTTACATGCTAATGTCGGCCATCGCGGGAGAAGTTCATGCCAATTCGTAGCCCCTTAATCGTAATCGTCTTCAGCCTGATACTGGTCAGCCTGTATCCCCGGTCAGCCGGTGCCCACCATTCCTGGGTTTCTGAATACGATGCCAATAAACCTGTGGTGGTCAAGGGTCTTGTGACCAAGGTCGAGTGGACCAATCCGCATGTGCATATCTATCTGGACAGTACCGATGATAGCGGGAAGGTAAGCCCCTGGAACTTCGAGATGGCCAGCGTGCTCTCATTGGAGCGTGGCGGCTGGTCGCGCCGCACGGTGAGTGCAGGTGACATCATTACCATGGAAGGCTTTGAGGGTCGCGCCGGAGCTGGACGTGCAATCGCCAGTGCCGTCAACACTAACGATGGCCAGTCACTGTTCGTTGACAAGCCACGCGATTGAGACGTACGCAGAGCGTTGAGGTACAAATCATGCGCAAGCCATTGCCAGTCATTTTTTTACTAATGTTTGTGTGTCTGCCGCATTTGCTGGCAGCTCAAGACCTGATGCGGCGCGTGGGCGGTGCTAATGGCCCTCCCACCGTGGAAAATACTACACTGCCCGTGCCGATGCTGGCCGACGGCACCGTAGATTTGTCAGGCGTCTGGATTGATGGTGGCGCCGGCAAGGCTGCAGACCTGCTGCCGGCCGGGACGCTGGACAGCCTGATGCAGCCTTGGGCGCGTGAGAAATACCTTGCCCGCGATCCCGCCGATGACCCCTACAACTGGTGCATGCCCGGCGGCCCCCTGCGTATTACCGGTGGTTTCGCCTGGCGTTTCGTGCAGCATCCCACACTCAATGCAACTCATATATTCATGCTGCAAGAAGGCAATGCCCATAGCTACCGACAGATTTTCATGGATGGGCGTCAGCATCCGGAAGACCCCCGCCCAACCTGGTATGGTCATTCCATTGGTCATTGGGAAGACGACACTCTCGTGATTGATACCATCGGGCTCAATGACATCTTCTGGCTCGACGTGGGCGGCACGGTCCATACCGAGCAACTGCAGCTCACTGAGCGCTGGACCCGAATTGACTACTCCACGCTGCACAGGGAAGTCACCATAAACGACCCCGGCGCCTATACCGCACCTTTCACGGTCAGCTATACCGCCAAACTGGGCGAACCCGGCAGCGAAATTCTGGAGTACATCTGTATCGAGAACAACCAATATGGTGTTGCTGGCGGGATCGTCCCCGAATAGAAACACTGACCGTTCCAGCGTGAGTTAGCACCAGCCAGATTGCAGAACATTCCAGCCCTGCATTCACGGCTGGTAAGAAAGCTACAAAACAGCTGTCGCTTGTAAGGTGGATTTCCTCCACCTTATACTCGATGCCAAATACAAAGTCGTAACCAGCAGCGTTTCAGCTGACATGGGGTGAACCTGACAGAGGGGAATAACAAAAATGACAACAACTAAAATCTACAGGCACATGCTCGGTGCGGGAATCAGCACAGCCGCGAAAGGACTCTCGGCGTTCAGCCTCGGAGTGCTGCTGGCAGCATCGGCATTTACGCCGCACAGCTTCGTCTACGCTGCAGAACTCCCGTCTTACGCTTCACTGCCCGACTGGAGCGGCACCTGGGCCAGTCGCGGTGGCACTGTGTTTGACCGTGTCAGCTGGACACTCAATGGCGTACCCGCCGACGCGACCAGCCCTCAATCCGGCGTGGATACCGCCGGCACCCGCGCCCATCCACCCTATACCCCGGAATGGGAAGCCATCTATCAGGAAAATCTCGTGCTGCGCGATCAGGGCCGCTTCCCCGATCCGCTTACCAGCTGTATTGCGCATGGCTTCCCGCGCATCTTCAATGTGAACTGGCCGGTAGAGTTTGTGGTGCGGCCGGAAGCTGTCTGGGTTCTTGCTGAGCATACGCGCAGCACAATGCGTATCTATACCGACGGTAGTTCACACACGCCACCGGATATCATCTGGCATAACCTGATCGGCGAATCGATTGGCCACTGGGAAGGCGATACGCTGGTGTTTACCACCACTGGCATCAAGGGCTGGAGTGACAAGGATTCAATCCTGGATCGCAGCGGCCTGGTGCTCAGCGAACAAGCGCATGCCACCACCCGCATCCATCGCACCAGCGAAATGAGTGACCAGGGCAAGATGGAAGATCTGCTGCTGGTAGAGCTCACGCTGGAAGATCCGAAAGCGTTGACCCAACCCTGGGTAGTGGAAAAACGCTTCTGGAAACTGCCCGCAGGCACGCGCGTGATGGATTACGAATGCAATGAGAACAATCGGGTAAAAGTCGAAGATGGTCGCAGCCTGTTTCTGGATGCAGAAGGCGAAACCGTCAAGTAAAGTGTTAATGAAGACGCCCTGGGTACAAATGTCAGGCACATTATTTTGCCTGCAGATGGCAGGGGCTGGACCGGACCGCAAATTTTTTCTTTGAGAAGGAATCCCCTATGAAAGCTACCATCAAGACTGTTGTTGCCAGCATGATTGTCGTCGGCTCCCTCCTGATCGCGCATCTGGCGACAGCCCATCATTCAACCATTGGCCAGATTGCGGAGGAAACCACGCAGATCAGTGGCACGATCAAGGAGTTCCAGTTCAAGAACCCGCATTCCTGGATTCAGGTAAATGTTACCGATGACAAGGGCGAGGTGGTGGAGTGGAGTGTTGAATGGGGCAATCCGAATAACCTGATTCGCCAGGGTTACAATCCGTCAACCTTCAAGGCTGGTGCGCAAGTGACGATGCAACTGCGTCAGCACGTCAGCAATGCGCCACTGGGTGAATTTATGGCGGCCCGTTTTGCCGACGGCACTACCGTTGGCAACTGGGTAGACAAATAACACCTGAATTGTCAGTAGGGATGCAGGTTGAAGGCGGTTAAAAAATTTTCCTGTGGCCAGTCCGCCGAACCCTTCGAAACCGACCCTATTCCAAAATTGGGCTGGATATTTCTTTCTACCGAACCGGGAAAGTCGAAAGGCACTTGGATAGGCACCCGATTTTAACGTAGCTGCCCGACGTCTTCCGTAATCGAGGAGCGCATGCATCGGCGGCCCAATTCCCAGATTTGGAGAGTTGGAATGCGATAGCCACAAAACCTGGCATCCTGCTAACTTCAACAATAAACAAGATGGCGGCACGCATAAAATCGCCGGTTTTTATGTCAAGAATCACATACACTTTGATAAGTATCAGTCTGCAAGTTAGAGAGAAATTCAATGACAAAGAATCACGCTATCGGGATTGGTTTAAAGCTGTTGCTTGCGGTGTCAACTTTGTTCGCGACTATCACTGCATATGCGAGCGTCGAAGAGAAGAGCATGACGGTGGCCGGCGTCGGGGTACAGTACAAAGTCGTGCTTCCTGACGGCTATGACCCCGCCATGTCCTATCCTGCAATCCTCGCGTTCGGTGGTGGTCCGCAGACGATGAATACTGTGGATGGCGTTCTCAGCCGCAACCTGCAGGCCGAAGCGGAACGCCGAGGCTACATCGTCGTCGCGCCAGCTGCGCCGGACGGAGAGCTGTTCTTCCAGGGCGGTGAGAGGATATTTCCTGCCTTCCTGGATGCGATTCTTCAGGACTACCACATCGTTGACGGCAAGTTTCATCTTGCAGGAGTATCGAACGGCGGTATTGCGGCATTCCACGTAGCGGCCGCCAACCCGGACTATTTTCTGTCAGTAACGGCCTTTCCCGGCTATTTGTGGCAGCCGAGTGAACAAAAACTGCTCGCCCTAGTAAAAATGTGCGTGTTCATGTACGTCGGTGAGAACGACGAGTATCAATGGCACGACGAGATGAGGCGAGAAGCGGAGTTTCTGACCGAGCATGGCGCAGTGGCAAAGTATGCTGTCGAAAAAGGGGAACCACATCGCATAGAAACTCTCGCGGGCGCCAACGCAAGCCGACTGTTCGATGGTTTCGAGGCGACGAAAGAGGGTTGCACACGCTAACCGGGAAAAGTGGTTTTTTTGAGTGCTTGTACCGGAACGGAAACTGGCTGGGGTGGCAGGATTTGAACCTGTTCATGACGGAATCAGAATCAAGCGGAAGTTGCCCCGTTGCACGCCGGAGGTTGAAGAAAGCTAACAATTTTTCCTCTGCCTAATCCACCGAACCCGACCCTATTCCAAAATTGGGCTGGGATTTGCTTGCTACCGAACCGGGTAAACCCAAGAGCCGTAACGAGTTTTCCCCACCGAACACCGAACTGAACCCGAACGGCATGATGTCGTGGGAGGAAAATTCGCGTCTGGCTGGTGGTCATTCAATCGCACCAGGCGGAAGCGCGGTATGCCACGCGTACCAGGGTGATATAGGCGTGAACCCTGGACATTCATAGTTCATTCGATGCCGCCTTTCTATCGATTGCGTGGGACCGATTGCGTCGGACAGCAGTGAGTCTGACCCTATTAATTTATGTGGACTGATTGTTGGCGAGCCTCTATACACAAAATCCAAATCCTACGGCACCGAGCCAAAGTCTGGCGGAGGTCTGCGGTGTCTGGTCGCGGCCTCGTATGCGGACGCAATTCTGAATAGCAGCGGCTCGCCGAACGGTCGCGCGATGAAGTCCACACCGACGGGTAGGGCCGCCGGAACCGGTCCGGCCAGGCGCGTTCCTTCCCCATCGGTAACGCGCTCCCACACAAGTGTCGTGAAGCCGGCGGGCACGGTTATCACAGGGAATCCCTGCTGACCAATCAACGACCAGCCGACGGCCGAGCGCCCGTTCGATGTCGGCTCGCGCGGTGACGTCAGCTTGCGTGGTGGCACCGTTGCCATCGGCGACACCAGGGCATCCAGTTGCTGCTCCTGCATACATTGCAGCAGCATCGTCTGCATCGCGAAGCGTCCACGCAACTGTACAGATGTATCGAGCTCCGTGGCGCTCTCAGCCTGAACCCGTGCCTGCCCGCGGTCTGGGAAGTTAGGGTCCTCGTAGAAGCGCGCCTTTGAGATTAAGTCAGCGTTGGTCCTGATGTTTGGGTCACCCCGCTCGCGCAGGTAGCGGTTGAGCATGTACTTGCCCTCGCCAGGGCTGACGAATCCTCCGGCATTCAGCGTCCGCAGCGAAAACTGGGGAGGCAGGTGCGAAGTATCCTGC
>CAIYIP010000275.1 GCA_903926285.1 uncultured Gammaproteobacteria bacterium | reverse complement strand
GTCTAAGCAGAAGTGTCTTTGGCAGGGATGCCAAAGCTTAGCCTCCATGGATGGATTCACGGCGTCTTCTGCTTAGACCTACCGCCGCTGGCCCGGAAACGAGAGATTTATGGTTGAGTCAGATTAAAACTTAACTAGCGGAACAGTAGATTGCCGCGGATGAAGCCACGCGCCTGCGATTACTGTGCTGGCGGCGTGTTTGTGGCGGGAGGTGTTCCGGAAGCCTGGCTGGGAAACTGATTATTTTCCGGGGTTTGCTGGAAGTCGCCGGTGAAGCGCGTGAGTTCGCCGTTTTCAAAATATACGGTCAGCCTTTCTTGGGCGCGTTCGCCGCCGCCAGGCTGGTAACTGTAAACGTAATCCCAGCGATCCTGGTCAAAAGTGTCGCGGATCAGTGGTGTGCCCATAATAAAATTAACCTGGCGCTTGGTGAGGCCGGGGCGCAATTGGTCAACCATTTCCTGGGTGATGATGTTGCCCTGCGGAATATCGATGCGATATACACCCGGGAAGCTGAATGAGGACACGCTGCCGCACGCGGAGAGGACCAGAACAGCGCAGATCAGGACCAGAATTTTCAAGTGACAACTTTCCTTTCTTTTACATGCAGATTGAAGCGGGCATAATACCCGAACTTTTCCAGACCTGTCAGCTTTCGGGTCGAATCAGCACAAACAACTGCCAGAGGACGAACCATGAGCGGAGAAAACCAGGAATTACGCAAGGCAGGGCTCAAGGTCACTCTTCCTCGTGTGAAAATCATGCAGATTCTGGAAAGTGCCAAAGATCGCCATCTTAGCGCTGAGGATGTGTACAAGGCGCTGCGTGATGCCGACGAAGATGTGGGTCTGGCAACTGTTTATCGCGTGCTGACCCAGTTTGAAGGTGCGGGCCTTGTTATGCGCCACCACTTTGAAGGCGGCCATTCCGTATTTGAAATGCACTCTGATGCGCATCATGACCACATTGTGTGTACCAAGTGCGGAAAAGTGCAGGAATTTATTGATGAGGTGATTGAGGAGCGGCAGGTGCTTGCGGCGAAAATCCATGGCTTTACCGTGAGCGATCATTCACTTTATATCTACGGTTTGTGTGAAAACTGCCAGGCTTGAATTAGCTCCCCACCAGCTCGCGTGCATGTGCCAACGAATTTTCAGTAAGCTCATCTCCGCCCAGCATACGGGCTATTTCCTTGATTCTGAGTTCTCCATCCAGCCGCGTCAGGCTTGTTACCGTTGAATTTTTGCTGGCCGACTTGCTCACCAGCATATGCTGATGGGCTTGCGCTGCTACCTGGCTCTGATGCGTAACACAAAGCACCTGGCCTTTTTCGCCGAGTTGCTGCAAGAGTTCTCCAACTGCTTTAGCGGTGCCGCCACCAATGCCCACATCAACCTCGTCAAATACCAGCGTTGGGATGGATGAGGTTTGTGCTGTCACGACCTGGATCGCCAGACTGATGCGGGAAAGTTCACCACCCGAGGCGATGCGTACCAGTGGTTTTGGTGTTTGGCCGGGGTTAGTGCTGATCAGGAATTCGGCTGCGTCAAAGCCGTTGGTTCCGGCCGGTGCTTTGAGGTCGGTATGCAGATCAAGTGAAAACCGCGCGCTGGCCATGCCGAGTTTGCCCAATTGTATGTTGACCGCTTTTTCGAGCTGGCGCGCGGCCTTGGTCCGTTTCTGGCTGAGCTCGCTTGCAAGAGCCTGATATTTGGCCTGCAGGGTTTTTAGCTGCAACTCCAGAGCGGCGACTTTGTCATCGGCGCCACTCACTCCGCGAAGTTTTTCTTGCAGGTCGCTGCTGAAGGTGTGCAGATCTTCCGGCGCAACCTTGTGTTTGCGTGCGAGCTTCAGCACAAGTGCGAGCCGCTCGTCGACTTCTTCCAGGCGTGCCGGATTCATCTCGATGCGATCCGTGGCATGCCGCAAAGTGGCGCTAGCTTCTTCGACCTGGATCAACGCATTGTTGAGCATAGCCGCAGCTTCTGCGAGCAGCGGATTACTGAACGGGATGGCATCGATCAACGTGGTGGCGCGGCGCATGCCTTGTTCGAGATTGAATTCTTCGCTGCCGTTGCACAGATCCTGAATTTCTTGCAGGGCTGACAAGGCAGCTTCAGCGTGGCTCAGTTGTTTTTGTTCCGCATCCAGCGCCACGAATTCGCCTGCATGCAAAGCCAGTTCTTCAAGTTCTTGTACCTGGAAGGTCAGCAACTCGAGTTGGGCACTGTTCGCATCCGACAGTTGGCGCAGAGTGCTGATTTCCTGGGCGAGCTTACGAATGGCAAGGGCCTGCTGAGTTACATTTGCGCTGAATTCCTGTAGTCCGCCATACGCATCCAGCAGGCGCTGATGGGTGGCAGTTTTGAGCAGCGACTGATGCTCGTGCTGGTTATGGATATCGATCAGCATTTCACCCAAGGTTTTTAATTCGGCCAGTGTGGTGGCCTGACCGTTGATATAGGCACGGGAGCGGCCATCGCGAGTCAGCACCCGCCGCAGCAGGCATTGCTCATCACTTGAAGGAAAATCATGGTCGTTGAGCCAGGCTTGTGCTTCAGCATTATCAGCCAGAGTAAAACTTGCGCAGATATCGGCTTTGTCGGCGCCCGTGCGGATTACATCGAGGTCGGCACGATCCCCGAGTGTAAGGCCCAGTGCATCCAGCATGATGGATTTGCCTGCGCCAGTTTCCCCGGTTATGGCCGTCATGCCGGGCATGAGTTCAATATCGAGGTGTTCGACGAGGGCAAAATTATGGATGGTCAGCTGGGACAACATGAGTGATGAGCAATGGCCGTTTATCCGGCGATTGTAGTACAGAACATGCGCAGCGTATTCGTTTACTGGCAAGGTGAATTGCTACTTCTATGAGAAATAGGAATTCAGGGACAAACTTCCTTGAATCTGTTCGGCCTGCCCCCATATCGAGGGTCAATTCTTCTTCATATTGGTTATAGATCGCGGGGGTAGAGCATGGCGGGTGATCAGCAGAACGGGCCAAAACACGAGCAATACACTGGGGAAGATTCTTCCGATAGTCAGAATGAGTCTGCGGAGCAGGGCTCGAACCCTGAGCTGGAGCAACGTATCCAGGAAGCCGTCAACCAGGCCTTGGCGGAGCAACGTGATTCCGTATTAAGAGCCCACGCCGAAATCCAGAACATGCGCCGCCGCTGTGAGGCGGATGTCGAAAAAGCCCACAAATTCGCGCTGGAAAAGTTCTCTGCCGAACTCCTGACGGTCATGGATAATCTGGAAAGGGCCTTGTCTGCAGTGCCTGACACTGCTTCCGAGCAGGTCAAGGGTCTCTGCGAAGGTGTAGAACTCACTCTCAAGAACTTTCTCGAAATCCTTGGCAAATTCAACATCGTTCAGCTCAATCCGCTGGGCGAACCTTTCGATCCGCAAATGCACCAGGCCATTACGATCATCAATAACCCCAATGTGGTTCCCAATACCGTAATTGATGTGATGCAGAAAGGGTATTCGCTACATGGGCGCGTAATTCGTCCGGCCATGGTGGTCGTCGCAAAAGGCGGCTGATCAAGAGCCATGATATGAAGATAACTTCACATTAATTGTGGTTATCCCTTGAATTCAGCGCTGCAGGATCAATATAGCAGCCTGACGTGAAAGCGGGCCCGAACAAAGTATCGGCCCGCCACAACAAACTCAGACAACGTTAGCAAGCATTACCGGAGACAAGTTTATGGGCAAAATTATCGGCATCGACCTGGGCACAACCAACTCCTGTGTAGCCATTATGGAAGGTGGCAAAGCCAAGGTTATTGAGAACTCTGAAGGCGATCGCACTACTCCGTCGATTATTGCCTATACCGAAGAAGGCGAAATTCTGGTTGGACAGTCGGCCAAGCGCCAGGCAGTTACCAACCCCCACAACACACTGTATGCCGTCAAACGTTTGATTGGACGCCAGTTCAACGATGACGTCGTGCAGAAAGACATCAAGATGGTGCCTTACAAGATCGCCAAGGCTGACAATGGTGATGCGTGGGTAGAAGTGCGTGGCGAAAAAATGGCGCCTCCGCAAATCTCAGCCCAGGTGCTGATGAAAATGAAGAAAACTGCAGAAGATTATCTGGGCGAACCAGTGACTGCTGCGGTTGTTACCGTACCTGCCTATTTCAATGACGCCCAGCGCCAGGCTACCAAGGATGCCGGTCGTATTGCTGGCCTTGATGTCAAACGTATCATCAACGAGCCAACCGCTGCTGCGCTGGCATTTGGTATGGACAAGAAAGAAGGCGACGCCAAGATTGCGGTTTACGACCTTGGTGGCGGTACCTTCGATATTTCCATTATCGAGATTGCCGAAACTGATGGCGAACATTCCTTTGAAGTGCTCTCTACTAATGGCGATACCTTCCTTGGCGGTGAGGATTTTGACATGCGGCTAATCGATTTTCTGGCCGAAGATTTCAAGAAAAACACCGGCATGGATTTGCATAACGATCCGCTTGCCCTGCAGCGTCTGAAGGAAGCTGCCGAAAAAGCGAAGATTGAGCTTTCAACTGCGCAGCAAACAGAAGTTAACCTGCCATACATCACGGCAGATGCGAGTGGACCTAAGCATTTGGTCGTTAAACTGACGCGTTCCAAACTGGAAGCTCTGGTTGAAGATCTCGTTAACCGTACCATTGAGCCGCTTAAAATTGCGCTGAAAGATGCCGGTTTAAGCGTGTCCGAAATCAGCGATGTAATTCTCGTTGGCGGCCAGACTCGTATGCCGATGGTGCAGCGCAAAGTTGCAGAATTTTTTGGCAAGGAAGCGCGCCGTGACGTGAATCCCGATGAGGCTGTGGCCCTCGGTGCGTCCATTCAGGCCGCTGTACTGGCCGGTGAAGTGACCGACGTGCTTTTGCTCGACGTTACTCCGCTGTCGTTGGGTATTGAAACCCTGGGCGGCGTGGCAACGGTGCTTATCGAGAAAAACACGACGATTCCTTGCAACAAGAAACAGACTTTCTCTACCGCTGAAGACAATCAGCGCGCCGTGACCATTCATGTGGTTCAGGGCGAACGCAAACAGGCAGCGCAGAACAAGTCACTCGGCCGTTTCGACCTCAGCGACATTCCTCAATCACCACGTGGCATGCCGCAGATTGAAGTCAGCTTCGACCTGAATGCTG